>CAYVMK010000065.1:0-8668 GCA_964452445.1 uncultured Desulfonema sp.
CCATGGGAGCAAACGACATGGGCGGAGTTCTGATGGAAGAGACGGTAGTAAAGGCAACCGGCATTGAAACCACGGCAGGTATAAACGAATTTATCGATATAATAAAAAATTCCGGTAAAAAGCCTGTCCTGAGAGACTCGGAATATAAGATCATAAAAAATGAGAATCACCTTCAAAAGAATTAGTTATTCTATGAGGGTTCCGGGATTCAAGGATTCAAGAGTTAAAGTAACACGAAGTGAGGAACTCTCAATGCTGAAAAATTATAAAGCGTAAAGATTCATATGACAGACCTTTCAATAGCCTTTTCGCCTTGCCCCAACGACACGTTCGTATTTCATGCCATGCTTCATCATGGCATAGATACTGGCAGCTATACTTTTTCCCCTCATATCGGTGATGTTGAAGCGCTGAATAATGCAGCTTTCAAAAAAACATTCCAGATTACCAAGCTTTCTTTTTACGCATATCTTCTGTTAAAAGAAGACTATGAGCTCCTTGATTCGGGTTCGGCGCTCGGCTTCGGATGCGGACCTCTTCTTGTGGCACGAAAAGAGAGCAGGTTTTCCGCTGATTCCAGGATTGCGATTCCAGGCAACTATACCACGGCTTTTCTTCTTTTGAAGCTCTGGAACCCGGAAATCAGGAATATCGTCGTAACCCGATTTGACCGGATACTTCCGGGAGTGCAAAGCGGCGAGTACGATGCCGGCCTTATCATTCATGAAGGAAGATTTATCTATCCCGATTACGGTTGCGTAAAGATCATAGACCTTGGTCAATGGTGGGAGAAGGAAACAAATCTTCCTATTCCGCTCGGCTGTATTGCAATCAGAAGAGACCCAGAGACAATCATTCACAAAAAAGAGGTTGAACTCCTCATCAGAAATTCGGTGCTCTACGCAAACAAAAAGAGGGATGCTTCACGATCCTTTGTGAAAAAACATGCTCAGGAATTAGATGACAAAGTAATAGATGGCCATATAGAATTATATGTTAATGATTTTACTGTATCGTTGGGTATAATGGGGAAAAAGGCTGTTCAAACATTAGAGGATACGGCAAGGTGGAAAAAGATCATATAATCTGTCTTCTCATGGCTACCCATCTTGAGGCAAAGCCGTTTATCGGCGGGCTTTCATTGATAAGGACGGACCCCAAACCCTTTCCCGTTTACAGGAACAAAAATCTCATACTCGTCATATCAGGAATCGGAAAGGCTAATGCTGCTATGGCCTGCGCATTTTCCTGCCTCAAATTCAACCCTTCCTATGTAGTAAACCTGGGCGCTGCCGGTGCAACAGGGGACGGACACTCTCTTGGCGAACCATTGCACGTTAAGAAGGCTCTTGAGCACGACAGGCCTCAATTCAAATCAAAAGCTCCTCACAAACACATACCTGACATCCTTGAAGGTTTTTCTTATGCAAAGATCGCAACTCTCGACCGGACGGTGCTCGATCCTGCCGAAAGGCAGAAACTGGCAAAAACAGCCGATCTCATAGATATGGAAAGCGCATCCGTCATTCAGGCATGCAGAAAATTCAAAACCAAATGCTATATCTTTAAATTCGTAAGCGATACGCCGGGGCACACAAGGGATGACGATATAGTTGAAAACATAAAGAAATACAGGAACTCATTCTTCACTTTCTTCAGAGAATCCGTGTTCCCGAAACTGTAAATCTATCACTTTATCAGTTTTAGTCATTATTCATAGCATTTACAAAACCGCCTTGAACCGAGATTAATAACTATGCCATGTTCCTCCGGAGCATCAGATCATGTTTTTAGCAACAGTTCGTCCTGATTTACATTCTAACCCAAGTTCGCCAATATTTTTTTGTAAAGTGAGGCGTAGCGGCCATTCCGGGCAGATTATGGGCACTACTCATTTTGCAGCATAGGCGCGACGGCCAAGCGGATTGCCAGACAGGCCGAGACAGTGGTACATTAACTGATAATCCGGTTCCGGCCTGCTGCTTAACCGCAAATGGCATCGTTGCGCGTTTTGTTTTTTGACCCTTTTAATGTGCATGATTTGGCCAAATAGCACAGCAGCCAAGGCGTGACAATAAAAATATTAACATATGGGGCACTACATTGACCATACAAAGTATCGGTTATAATCATTTCAAATAGTTGAAAAGCATGCCCCCGTGATTTATGGCAGAAAAAGCCGCTCCGATCATAATTTTGGCGAACTAGTTAAGTACAAAACATGTTGAACTAAAACTATTTTGGGGTTAACATGCAGAATATATGTTAAAGGTCTTCATTCAGGCTGAACAGAAACAGCGGGCGTATTTTCTGCTGCTTACAGCGGGAAGCTTCAATTCATGTTAAAGAGAGGGGGAATGATACATGAACAAAATCAAGATATTGTCGTTCCTGATAGTGTTGCTGTTTTCCGTACCGGTATCTGCGGAATTTTACAGGTATATCGGTAAAGACGGGAGAGTTTATTATACGGATGATTTCAGTAAAGTTCCTAAGGGACAAAGATCTGCAGCAAAAGGATATGTCGGATATGAAAAAAATGATGTCGGTGTGCCTGAAATAGAGAACGAGCAGGGAAAACAGTCTGAATCAGAAGAAGCTGTTCAAGAGGAAGATCCGGATAAAGAGCAGGTTCGGGCCGGAAATTTTGAAGAGGATAAAAGCCGCTTGGATAAAAAGCAGCAGGAGATGGACAAGGAGTTTAAGGAGCTGACAAAAGAAAAAAATGAGCTTGATATACTTAAAGGGAAAGTCAAGACAAGGCCGGAAACGCTCGATTACAATACGAGAACACAGGCATTGAATGAAAAAATAAAAAATTACTCGGAGAAAAGAAAAGCTTTTGATGCGGAAGCGGAGGCATATAACGCCGACGTTGTAAATTCTATGAAAAAAGACTTGGAGAGATATAACAAGGGGAAAGGGGCATCAGGGGATAGTGGAAAGTGAATGGTGAATAGAAGGATTCAAGGAATCAAGGTATAAAATGGTCTTATAAACCTGGCGCAATAAATGCGGGGAGGTAAACATGGCTGTTAAAATCATAATTAAAAGAATTGTTTCCGATGAGAAGGTTAAGAATTTAACGCCCTTGCTGAAACAACTCAGAGCCTTTGCGACAAATCAACCCGGCTATATTTCAGGCGAGACGCTGAAACGGATGGACAATCCGGGCGAATACCTTGTAATAAGCACATGGCAGTCTGCCGGAGACTGGGATAGGTGGATTTTAAGCGAGGAAAGAAAGGGAGTTCAGGATAAAATAGATATTCTTCTGGGTAAAAAAACAGAGTATGAAGTTTATACTTATTAACTTTGATGGACCCGTAAAAAGTCATAACAGCGTGTTGTTTTTATTAAACCACGAAGAAACAGAAACAGAAAATATTATATGTTTTTTTACTGCTTCGTGCCCTTCGTGGTAAAAAATTGAATTTTTACAAGTTCACCAACTTTGACCCGTAAATATAAAAGGAGGTACTGCCATGCCTGGTATGACAACCGGTATTTCAGATTTTGACAGGGCAATCAGAATCGGCCGCCCGCCGAATGTTGTAAAACTCTTTCCGAATTCCAAAGCTCTTATCGTAAGCGGAAAATTCATCGACAGGGCGATGACAGCAAAAGGTAAGTCCGTTGTCATGGCCGCAAACGGAAGAGGCAACCTGATAATACGCGGAGCTCTTCAGGCTGCGCAAAGGGCCAACTCGGCCATAATCATTGAAATTGCCAGATCCGAGGGCGGCGCGAGCGCTTATTGCGCGGTCAATTACTGGAATATGGCAAGACAGGTAGACGCTCTCTGCAATGAGCTCGGCATCACAGTGCCCGTTGCGATTCATGCGGATCATTACGGGATAAAAAAAGAGCAGGATATTGCAGCCGCAAAAATCGAGATTCCCACCGTATTTGAAGCAGGCCTTACATCTATCGCAATCGATGCCTCCCATATGCCTGATGACAAAAATCTTCTTGCCAACATCGAATTGAATCCTTTTATTCCAAAATGGGCTGGACTCGAGACTGAGGTCGGGGAGATAAAGGGAAAATCCGGGCTTTCAACCGTAGATGAGGCGCTGTTTCTTATCAGGGGGCTGAATGCCCATGATATTTTCCCCGACTGGATAGCTTTAAATAACGGGACAACGCACGGCATCGAGGCGAGCAGCCAGGGAATCCAGGTGGATCTGACGGTCGCTATTCATGACGCTCTGGAAAAATATAAAGTTTCAGGCGCCCAGCACGGCACATCGGGAAACAATTCCGACCGTTTGCGGGAGATAGCATCAAGAACAAGGACTACAAAGGCAAATGTTGCGACAGCCCTGCAGATGATTTCATGGGGACTCGAGGTGAACGACTACGGGAACGCGATGCTTGATGAAAAGGGGAATTTTATCAAGGTGAAGTATGAAGGGGTTACGGAAGAGATGTGGAGGCAGATGGTTGCCTATGCGGATTCAAAGGGCTGGAAGGGCGGCGACTACAAGTCGCTTAACCTTGCTTTTGAAAACAGAATAATGGGTCAGCCGAAGAATATAAGAGAGAGAATGGCAAAGCGGGTGGAAGATTTCATATACAATATGATAGTAAGTGTTTTTAATGGAAAAGACTCCGCTCCGGTTGCTGTTCAGAAGATAATCGAGGCAGGTTCGTATGATCCGGGCGCAAAAGCAGGCAGGATAGAAGACCCCGGTCAATGGACGCACGAAAAAATATCCGAAAGAGCTGCTTTAATAGCATCTGACAAGGGTGCAAAAGGAAATTTCGACGATTAGTACCTTAGAAATAATTTTCTGCGCGTTTCTACCCCTCAAGGGGGTACTGAAAAGAGTGGCAGAAAATTATTTCGTGAAGGTACTTATGCCGGTTATGGCATCCAAATGTTCCACTTATTTTTGAACGACGGCTTACGGCTCCTTATGCCGTTTTTGACATCCAGATCTTTATTATTTTACAGCGGCTTAAATGCGTAATAAGACGAACTGCCAGTACTGCGGAGAGATGCTCGCGGAGAAGGTGTATGAAGAGAGAACGCGCCTTTTCTGCGGGCATTGCAATGAAACATTTTATGAGAATCCTGTTCCTGCTACCTGCATAGTAACGATTGACGACAAAGAGCGGGCGCTTCTTGTTAAAAGAAATGTAGAACCGAAATCCGGATTCTGGTGCCTGCCCGGCGGATTTATAGAGCTGGGTGAAAAACCTGAAGAAGGCGCTCTGAGAGAGCTTGAAGAAGAGACCGGATTGAAGGGAAAAATCGGGATGCTTCTCGGCGTGACATCGAGTCCGAGCCCCCGGTATAACACGGTTCTCATAGTCGGGTATCTTGTGAAAAACTACAGCGGACAGCTTAATGCAGGTTATGACGCGTCGGAAGCGGACTGGTTTCATTATAAGGAGCTGCCTGAAATAGCTTTTCAGAGTCATTTGCAGTTTATCAGGATTTATTATGCAGCGTACGGTGCCGGAAATCTATAACAGAATGCCTTTGCATACCCGCCTGAATACGAAGATATTTTGACTGTAAAGTCTTATTTTTCCGGCAAAAAAATCAACCGTTTCACACATATTCACCAGCTTTTTCTTACCTTTACACCGCTTTTATCAAGATAGGATTTTATTCCCGAAATAGAGTATGTGCCGTAATGCACCATCGAGGCTATCAGCGCGGCATCAGCCTTTCCTTTTGTCAGAACGTCATAAAGATGCTCCGGTTTGCCGGCCCCGCCCGATGCTATCACCGGAATTCCGACATTTTCCGAAATGAGGGAGGTGAGGTTTAACTCATAGCCTTCACAAGTGCCGTCAGCATCAATCGAGTTTAAGCATATCTCGCCTGCTCCGAGCTTTTCCGCTTCCACAGCCCATTTAAGAGCGTCGATTCCCATGAAAGTTCTTCCCCCGTTTATCACCATTTCGTAGCCCGAAGGAATCTTCCCGCTTTTTCCCACATGTTTCACATCCATGCCGAGGACGATGCACTGGTTTCCGAAAGCTTCCGCCCCTTTTGAAATAATTCCCGGATCCTTTATGGCAGCCGAATTGACGCTTACCTTTTCCGCCCCTGCCAGAAGGACCTTGCGCATGTCTTCAAGGGTGCGTATCCCGCCTCCGACCGAAAAGGGTATAAATATGGTTTCGGCAACGCGCCTTACCACATCTATCATGATATCCCTTTTTTCGCTTGATGCGGTGATATCGTAAAATACAATCTCATCGGCTCCTGATTCGTAATAAAAACGGGCCATCTCAACCGGATCGCCTATATCCACGTTGTCTTTGAATTTTAGCCCTTTCGTTGTTTTGCCGTCCCGCACATCGAGGCAGGGAATAATGCGTTTGCTTAACATGGCTTCCACATGCAGAAATTTTTTAGTATTGAAAGCCCCGGTCTTCCGCTTTTTTCGGGATGGAACTGGGTGGCTATTATATTTTTGTATCCGATAACTGAAGCGAACCGGATTCCATATTCGGTTGTTCCGATTAAATGAGCAGGATCATCAGGCGCCGGATAATATCCGTGAACAAAATAGAACTCGTCTTCTTCCTTCAGATCCGAGAGGATAAAATGCTTCTTCTGCAATATGATCCGGTTCCATCCCATGTGGGGTATCTTGAGTCTGAGTCCGTTTTTCCGGATCTCATCAAATTTGAAAGAAAGGACTTTCCCGCCTATGATTCCGAGGCATTTTGTGTCGTTTTCCTCGCTGTATTCCATGATAACCTGTGTTCCAAGACATATACCGAGAGCTGGTTTTCCTGATGAAAAGGCCTCTTTTATGGCTTCATCAAGACCAAGACGTTTAATGCTTTTCATGGCGGAACCGGCTGCTCCCACTCCCGGAAATATAATACGCTCGGCCATGTCCATCTCTTCTTTTTTATTTGTGACAATGCACTTGAACCCGAGGTGAGTTACAGCTCTTGCAACACTTGTAAGGTTTCCGGCATCATAATCAATTATTGCAATCATGGTTCACGCCTTTTTCACATCCTCCCAGAGCGCGTTAAGTTCATTGCGGGATACGGAGTCAATATTACGTCCGCTTTCCGCCAGGCTTTTTTCCATCTGCCTGAAACGTGTTTCGAATTTTTTTATCGAATCCTTCAATGCGGTTTCAGGGTGAATTGCCGCAAAGCGTGCAACATTGACAAGGGTAAAAAGTATGTCCCCGAATTCAACGGAAATATCAGCCTTGTTTTTTTTATTAAGGGCGCACTGAAATTCGGACCACTCTTCTTCAGCCTTTTGCATCACGCCTTCGATATTATCCCAGTCAAATCCGGATCTTGCGGCTCGTTCCGAAATTCTGTACGCCCGCATGAGGGCAGGGACTCCTCCGGGAACCGAATCGAGAAGAGATCCGTTTTTTAAGCGGCTTTTTTCATTCATCTTTATGGTGTGCCAGCGTTTTCTCAGCTCACCGGCATTTTCTGCATTTTCGGAGCCGAAAACATGGGGATGGCGGCGGATCATTTTTTCGGTTATCAGGCATGCTACATCTCCGGCATCAAAATGTCCCTTTTCTTCAAAAAGCTTTGCCACAAAGAAGATATGGAACAATACATCTCCCAGCTCTTCGCAGATGTCATCAGGATTTCCTGATTCGATTGCATCAACAAGCTCGTAAACCTCCTCCAGAAGATAAACAGCCATTGTTCCTGGACTCTGTTTTTTATCCCACGGACATCCGTTTTCTCCTCTGAGAGTTTCAACAAGCTCTATCAATCTTTTTATGTTACGCTCTTTTTTGCCTGATTTATCTTCTCCCAAACTTTTTCGATATCCTTTATATTTATCTGGTATTCGCGCTTCAAATCTTTTGGAGTCACCTTGATCATCTTGTTGGAAATGCCGGCAAGATAAGGCGATGTTTTAGATGTTTTAATTATATTTGCGCTGCCTGGAAGAAAAGCCGTAAATACGATCAAAAGCACTGAACCTATTAATATTCCTTTTAATATGCCGAAAACAGCTCCGAAAACCCGATCAACCCATCCGAGAAAAACTATTTTTAAAATATACTTTATTATGATTCCAAGAATACCGATTATAAGAAAAACACAAATAAAAACCAAAAGAAAGCTTAATATATTAATATAATTGGGGTCGGTTATCCATTTTTTAAGGTATTTTCCGACTTCGTTATAATATGTGTAAGCAGCATAAAAACCGCCAAGAACTCCTACCAGGGACGACATCTCCTTAAGCAGTCCCCTGAAAATACCTCTTATCAGGCAATATAATAAAATGATAATTATCAAGATATCAAACAGATTCATAATCCCCCTTTATTGCTCATCTAATCAGTTTCCGGCGGAATAAACAAAACGTGGTATCGGCTCGAATCTATCCGAAATATCCTTTATTTTATGTAACTGCTCAGCCACCGATCTACGCTGATTATCACTGATGTTTTTTCTTTTATTGTAACTACTCAGGTTATTTAGACTGCAGGCTGTCAGTGGTTAGACCTTAGGCTGTTAGCTAAACACCTGCAGCCTATCCACCTGGGCAGTTACAAAACTTTTAAGAATAATTTCTGTTATTTCTTTGTATTTAAATCTATCTGCGTTCATCCGTGTGAATCTGTGGCTGAATAGTTACTTAAAAATCACCTACCACGCCCATAGGACGTGGTTTGATGAAGCCTCCTCGAAGGAG
>CAYVMK010000066.1:0-8623 GCA_964452445.1 uncultured Desulfonema sp.
GTGTTGGGTGTGTTTGGTGTGTTGGGTGTGTTTGTTTGTGGTGCGATAGCCATGGCAATGCTCAAATGTGGGGCATGAACGGCGCAACAAGGCATGGAATCAATTCCTGTGAAAGGATCATTGTCTGTACAGAGGACGTCGTAGATAAGGAGGTTGTCAGACAGAACCCTGATCACACGATAGTCCCTGAGTTTAGGGTGAATGCAGTGGTTAATGAGCCATGGGGAAGCCATCCGGCAGCAATGCTGGGATGTTATGACAGAGACTATAGATTCATTTTTTATTACGCCGAATCATCAAAAACCGTCGAGGGGTTCAGCAAATTCCTTGATGAGTGGGTTTATGGCGTAAGTGACAGGCATGAATATCTGACAATGATTGGAGACTCAATACTTGAGAAACTGGGTACAGGGGGCTGGAACAGCGGAACCCAGTCTTTCGGCAAATATGTTTCATTTTGAAAAGGATATTAATGGCTATGGTTCAACCCGTCCCATATACAGATATTGAAATGATGTTGATCGCAGGTTCAAGAGAGATCAAAGATGAACAAGTGGTTTGTACCGGAACTTTCTGGCCTCTTGTGGCTGTTACTCATGCAAAGAAATGCCATGCACGGAACATTGTCACCGTTTTTGAAGGAGGAGTGATCAGGGATCTGTCTGCTTTCAGGATACCTCTGCTGACTGCGGATGTATCTATTATGATAGACGCCATTTTAGTAAATGACTGTTTTGATACATTGGGGATGATATTACATGGTGGACGAGATCAGATAAGCATGCTATCGGCGGCGAGTATCGACAAGTACGGAAATATCAACACAACATGCGTCGGGAATTATTTTCAGCCTGATTTCAGGTTAGCCGGATCTGGGGGAGCTGCCGACTTCGGTGTTTTTTCGAAAAATCTGGTTGTCCTTATCGAGCATGACAGGCGCAGGTTTCAGGAACGCGTTGACTATATAACGACGCCTGGTTTTTTGGAGGGCGGGAGGAGCCGTGAAAAAGCCGGGATGGATCCGGGAACAGGACCAAGCACTGTTATTTCAACGATGGGTGTTTTTAGATTTGATCAAGAAACAAAAGAGATGTATCTGGCTGCCTGTTTCCCCGAGAAAAACGTAGATCAAATAAGAGATAATGTTCAGTGGGACTTAAAAATAGCAGATGACATATATGAGGTAGCGCCCCCAAGTGAAGAAGAACTGAGGGTTTTACGCGAGGAAGTTGATCCCGGGGGAATGTATCTAAGGGGAGAAAGAGAGAGGTCGGATTGGTCTGCGTAGGAGAAGTTGCCAATGAATGGATGAGATACTGATCGCTTTGCCGGCGGTCCCGGAAATTTTGTGGATTATTGGGTGTAAAGGTGGCAGAGCTTTTAGATTTGATCTATTTTTGAATAATGTGGAGTTGTGGGGGTGCTAATGGATTATAAGGAGATTTTGTTTGTCAAGGACGGGGGTATTGCAACAATTACATTAAACAGGCCGGATGCCCGCAATGCATTAAATCTGACCATACGTGAAGAGATCCTTCATGCCCTTTATGATGTTATATCTGACGAAAGTGTCAAGGCCCTTATCATAACCGGGAAAGGGAAGGCATTTTGTGGTGGTGGAGATGTTAAGACTATGGGGGAGGGCATTACAGCTATCGGTGGCAGAGATCGGTTGAGGAATTTGCACAGGGTTATAAAGACGATTTTCAGTATGGAGAAGCCGGTCATAATGGCTATTAATGGTCCGGCTATGGGGGTTGGGTTTTCCTTAGCCCTTTTGGGGGATATCATTATTGCTTCAGAGAAGGCAAAATTTGGCTGTTCTTTCGTAAAGGTTGCTCTTGTCCCGGATTGTGGAATGATGTACCTGCTTCCTCGTCAGATAGGCTTGGTTAGGGCTAAGGAGCTTTTTTTTACGGGAAAGACTATCAATGCAGAAGAAGCGGCTGAAATGGGGTTGGTAAATAGGGTGGTCCCTGCCGACGAGCTGGAAGCCAATGTCAAGGAAACGGCCATTGAGCTGATAGAGGGACCGACCAAGTGCATTGGAATGATTAAGACCTTTACACATAGGGGTTTGTGGACTGATTTTGATTCCTTTCTCGAATATGATGCCATGGCGCAGTCAATCAGTTTCCAAACAAATGATCATCGTGAGGCATTCCAGGCCTTTCTTGAAAAAAGGCCTGCAAAATTTACCGGCAGTTAATGGCGGATTTTGTTTTTCGGGCTTTGTGTAAAGTTCCAACGAAAACATTCAGTTACCGTTTTTAGTCATTCGGGCAGACCCGTTTTTTAATCGGTAGGGAAAACATTTGATGAGAATAGGAGGTAAAGCTTTATGGCAGGTATTACATCATACGGTGGTTATATCCCCGTTCTTCGATTACAGAGGGATCTAATTGCAGAATCGTGGGGAAGGGGTTCATTAGGTGGTGAGAGGAGTGTCGCGAACAATGATGAAGATACCCTTACGATGTCAGTTGAAGCATTATTTGATTGCCTTGGTGACATGGAGAAAGAAAGGGTGGGAGGTCTATACTTTGCGTCGACAACCGCTCCGTACAAAGAAAAACAGATTTCAACCTTGGCTGCAAAAGTCCTCGACTTAAGTGATGAAATCGTCAGCGGGGATTTTGCCAATTCCCTTCGGGCCGGGACCACGGCATTGAGGGCTTCTGTGGATGCTGTGAGGAGTGGATCGGTCAAGAACATGTTAATGGTAGCGTCAGAATGCCGCCTTGGTTATCCAAGGTCGGATGATGAGCAGCTTTTTGGAGATGGATCTGCTGCTTTCATGGTAGGTGATACAGGTGTTATCGCGGAGATCGTGGATACGGTCTCCTTTACCAAAGAATTGGTTGATGTTTGGAGAAACCCGGAAGACACATATGTGCGGTCATGGGAGAAGCGATGGGTGTTAGCCGAGGGCTATCAAGAGATAATGAAAAAGGCTGTAACCGCCCTGATGAATAAGTGCGGATTAAAGCCGGGTGATATCAAAAAGGCGGTCTTTTCAGCGCCAGATAAAAGAGCTCATCTAACCCTGAGCAAGAGCCTGGGATTTGATTTGGAAACCCAGATACAGGACCCCTTACTCTCTACTGTAGGGGACTGTGGGAGCGCTCATCCACTAATGGTGCTCGTCAGTGCTTTGGAAGATGCCAGGCCCGGAGACAAAATAATCATGGCTGCTCATGGGAACGGGGCGGATGCATTCTTCATAGAGGTTACGGAAGGCATATCTAACTTCAAGAAAAGAAGGGGCATTACACGGAATCTTGAATCTAAGCTGGCATTGACTTCTTATAACCGTTACTTGAGCTATCGCGGATTATTGGAACCGGTTCCTGGAGAACCTTTCAGATTATTCCCCTCTGCTACTGCATACTGGAGAGATATGGATTCAGTGCTCAGTTGTTTGGGGAGCAAGTGCCGTCGGTGCGGGACCGTGACTTATCCCGTGCAGAGGGTTTGCTACGAGTGCTCCTCCAGAGATGACTATGACCTTTACGGGTTGTCTGATAAGTTGGGGAAGGTTTTTGATTTTACTCTGGACAATCTCGCCGGAAGAAGCGATGATCCGGTGATTGTCCAGACGGTTATAGAAACCGATGTGGAAAAGTGCAGGATCTATGCTTTGATGACGGATTGCGATCCTTCTAAAGTTCATATCGGTATGCCGGTGGAAATGACATTTCGCAATATTTACGAAGGGGCTGATTTTCACAACTATTACTGGAAATGTCGTCCGGTAAGGGATGGAAGGAGGTAATAGATGGAAAGTATTAAGGATAAAGTTGCTATTGTCGGTATGGGATGTTCCAAGTTTGGTGAGAGATGGGATGTGGGTCTCAATGATCTGGCCATTGAATCGGTCTATGAAGCCATTGAGGATGCGGGAATCGAAAAAAAAGATATACAGGCATGTTTTTTAGGCACTGTGTCTGCCCCGGCCATAGGTGTAAGTGGAACGGTGGTGGCTGAAGCCTTGAAGCTGCGGGATATCCCGATTATCAGAAATGAGAACTGGTGTGCCACCGGTCATATTGCTCTTATAGATGCTGCCATGAGTGTAATGAGCGGTATGTTTGACGTTGTGTTGGCCCTTGGCGTCGAAAAGCTGAAAGATACCGGATATCCCGGTCTCGGAACAGGGCGTGGCATGCATCCCGTTTTTGAAGCAAGGAGGACTTCTCCCGGCTCCTTCGGTTTGATCGCTCCTGCCTATTTCAAAAAATACGGTCTTACCGTCGAGGAAGGGAAGAAGCTTATCGGACAAATCGCAGTCAAGAACCATCACAACGGCAGCATGAGTCCAAAGGCCCACTTTCATAATGAGGTTACATTGGAGCAAGTGATCAATGCGCCGATCATTGCATGGCCCCTTGGTCTCTTTGACTGCTGTGGCAATTCCGATGGTTCTGCGGCGGCTATCATTACCAGGGCGGATATGGCAAAGAGCTTTCGTGATGATCCTATTTACCTAAAGGGGATGGGTGTTTCCATGGATGCCATGTTGCCCCATAACAGGCCCGGGTTCGACTGGACGAGTTTTGGTTCTCTTGTCAAGTCTTCCCAGATGGCTTACGAACATGCAGGGATAAAAAATCCTCGTGAGGAGTTAGACCTGGCCGTTGTCCATGACTGTTTTACAATAACGGAACTGGCCATTTATGAGGACTTTGGATTTAGCCCAAGAGGCAAGGCTGGAGAGGACATCGAATCAGGCTTTTTCACTCTTGAAGGGGGCCTTCCTGTGAATTCCGACGGAGGCCTAAAATGTTTCGGACATCCCGTAGGCGCCAGCGGTATAAGGATGACCTACGAGGTCTATAAACAGTTGCAGGGCAAAGCGGATAAGCCCGAACGTCAGATCAAGAATGTAGCCAGAGGGCTTTCCCATACTTTTGGAGGGCCGCCACAGATAAGCGCCGTAGCCATTTTCGGTAACGAAAAGGGGTAATAGATCTTCGCTGAACAGTGTTTGGATTCTTGGCTCATGAGGCCAATTGTGTGAAACATGCAAAATAAGAGCCGTATCTGTTTGATATAGCGGGATGTTCTGGGGTCGGACGGAGCATCTCCATATATTTCGCCCCATGAGCCGGATTTATTACAGCAAGTTTCGAATGTCAATGTTCTTATGGAGGTGGTTAAATGTTAGCGAACTATGGATACAAGGATGCTTCCGGTGATTATTTTATAAAACCATCAATACGGACAAGTGCGATGGTTGCGGGGACTGCGAGGACGCCTGCCCTGCAGATGTAATTATAGTGGTCGATGAGGATCCGAATGACCCTTTGCGTGATGAACCTGTGGCTATAGTTTCAGGAGAGAAAAAGAAGAAATTGAAATATGAATGTGGTCCTTGTAAGCCGCCATCCGATGCGCCCACCCTTCCCTGTGTAGGCACCTGCAAGGCCGGGGCTATTCCCCATTCATGGTAAGGGCTGGCATTGTCGATTTCTGAAAGTAACGGGTTCAATGCGGATTGGTGAACAAATAGTTTGGGGTCTGCCTGGACCTAAGGTAGCATCGGAATGAATATCTGCCCCGGACATGGCCTGGGCAGGCATATATAATGTCACCCTACGTGATAGAGGACAAAGCCTGCCAGTACGCCAGAACCATTCAGGGCAGATGACCCTTGGATAAATAAACAGAATGAGGAGCGAATTATGTCTGAGCATCATGTGAATCAACCTAAGGAACGGCCATGGCTGATGAGAACTTATTCCGGTTTTGCCAGCGCCAGGTTGTCCAATGAGCTTTATCGAACAAATCTGGCAAAGGGTCAAACGGGTTTGAGTGTGGCTTTTGATCTTCCGACCCAGGTCGGCCTTGATTCCGATCACGTTCTTGCCCGGGGAGAGGTTGGGAAATTGGGAGTTCCTGTGTGCAGCATTTCAGACATGCTCAATCTTTTTGATCAGATTCCTGTTGAGAAGATGAATACGTCCATGACCGTTAATGCGAATGCGTTGTGGATTCTTGCGCTTTATATTGCGGTTGCCAAACGTCAGAATGCGGATATTTCCGGTCTAAGGGGAACAACCCAGAACGACATAATAAAGGAATATCTCAGTAGAGGAACTTACATCTTTCCTCCCTCTCAATCTCTGCGACTTACTGCTGATCTAATTATTTATACCGTTGAAAATATGCCCAAGTGGAATCCCATTAACATATGCTCTTACCACCTGCAAGAGGCGGGCGCCAATCCCGTTCAGGAAATCGCATTTACCCTGTCTAACGCCATATGCGTTTTAGATAGAGTGAAAGATACCGGGAAAGTCCCGGCAGACCGGTTTGCGCAGGCAGTGGGAAGGATCTCGTTTTTCTTGAATGCAGGAATTCGTTTTGTTGAAGAACTATGTAAAATTAAAGCCTTTGCGATCCTGTGGGATCGTATCTGCAAGGAACGGTACGGGGTCCAAGATCCCAAGATGAGACGGTTTCGTTATGGTGTCCAGGTCAATAGCCTGGCTCTGGTAAGCCAACAGCCGGAAAACAATATTGCCAGGATAATTCTTGAAATGCTGGCTGTTGTTCTCGCTAAAGACTCAAGGGCCAAATCTATTCAATTGCCGGCTTGGAACGAAGCGCTCGGGTTGCCGAGAAAATGGGATCAACAATGGAGTCTTCGTATTCAGCAGATCATGGCTTATGAAACTGATATACTGGAGTACGATGATATTTTTCATGGTTCAAAGGTCATTGATTCAAGAACTGATGATCTTATAGAAGCTTCGCTGATGGAAATTGACAGGATATCGGAAATGGGAGGGACTGTCTCAGCTATTGAGACGGGGTACATGAAAAACCAGCTTGTGGGAAGTAATGCTAAGAGGATCAATGAGATTGAATCAGGGGAACGGGTTGTTGTCGGTATGAACAGATTTGTTGAAACAGAGCCTTCCGGTCTTGCGCACAATTTGGAGGCATCTTTTTTGACTGTGGATGAATCGGCTGAAAAGGAACAGCTTGACAGCCTATTGGAATTCAGGGACAAGAGGAATAGGGAAGAGGTTGAACGGTCCTTGGATAAACTCAGAGAGGTTCTGGTATCTGAAGAAAACATAATGGATGCCAGCATCGAATGCGCTCATGCCGGTGTAACAACCGGAGAGTGGGCAGCGGCCCTCAAGGATGTGTTTGGTGAGTATCGTGCCTCCACAGGAGTCAAAAAGCTCGTCAACCCGGAGATCACGAAAAGAGACAAAAAAGGGACTATCTCACTTGTGAAGAGATTGAACGAACTTCTGGGAAGAAATTTGAAGATATTAATAGCCAAACCGGGCCTTGACGGGCATTCTTCAGGGGCTGAACAACTGGCAATAAAAGCGCGCGATGTAGGTATGGAGGTTGTTTATGAAGGGATTAGGCTTACACCGGATCAAATAGTCCAGAGTGCATTACAGGAAGGTGTGCATGTTATAGGCTTATCCATATTAAGTGGGTCTCATCTGTTTTTTGTTACAGAAATATTGAGAAAGATGTACGACGTGAATCTCAAGAAAGTGCCTTTAATTGTGGGAGGGATTATCCCCAATCAGGACGAGGTCGAGCTGTTAAGGAGAGGCGTGGCAAAGGTGTATACACCCAAGGATTACAAACTGAATGATATGATGAATGATATTGTTCAAATCGTAGCAAGGGCTAATGAGATTGCAATTCCATGAAGGTCTCAACTTCTAAGACGGAAAAGATGATAGAAAGTGTTATTGAAGGAGATAAAATCGCAATAGCTGAAGCCCTAAATGTTCTCGAAAACAAGAGGACGGATTACCAAACCTTTATTGAGTCTCTGATTGAAGGCCTATCAAAGCATGTCAAATACGACCGGCATATAGTAGGGATCACCGGTCCTCCCGGGGTGGGGAAATCGAGTTTGATCTCAGATCTTTTAAAGGTCTTTCGCAAAAGGGGTAAAACCATCGGGTTGATTGCGATTGACCCTACGAGCAAGAGGAGCGGAGGGGCCTTGTTGGGAGATCGGAGCAGAATCCGGTATGACCCTTTGGACGATGGAATATTTATTCGAAGTATGGCGGCAGGGGATCATTTGGGCGGCTTGGCGCGGCGTACACGTTACTGTATGACAGCCTTTGAAGTTGTCTATGACTATATTATTGTTGAAACGGTTGGGGTCGGTCAGTCAGAGACTGAGATTGATCAAGTCGCTGATACGGTCATCTTTGTTGTGCAACCGGGGAGTGGTGACGTTTTACAATTTATGAAGTCCGGCATCATTGAAATACCCCATCTTTTTGTCATTAACAAGGCTGATCAAAGAAGCCTTGCAATAAAGACCCGGATAGACTTGGAAGAAGCATTAGGCAATGGTGTTCGTGAAGATGATGATTGGAGATACCAGCTTATCGAAACCTCAGCTTATGAGCATTGGGGGGCTGAGGATGTTGTTAACAGTATTGAGGATCATCATAAGCATTTAATAGATAGGGGGTATCTTGAATCCGCGCGGCGCCATCATCAAAATGAATGGATTTATATGATTTTTAAAGAGAACTTCGGCATTTTCGGCCTTGAATACCTGGGAGGAAGCGTTGAGGTGCCGAAGTTCTCTCCAAAAACAACAACCAAACACACCCAACAC
>CAYVMK010000067.1:0-8619 GCA_964452445.1 uncultured Desulfonema sp.
TCTAATAATGAAGAAAAAGACAATAGAAGTTCTCCTGTTTCTAGAAATATGATCGAAGAAGTAATAAGATCAATAAAAGTAAAAGGCGCTATTCAACATTTACCGTTAGATACAGTAATAAGCATGGTGAGTGAAAGGGTAGAAAAACTGCTAGATTGGGAATTATTGCATAAAGATAGAAAGACCTTAGAAACGCTAATTGGCAATGATACTAAGAAGCTGCAGAATTTAATCCAGAAGATAGTTACCATGATTCTCATAAGGGCTAAAGCCGATGTTGATTTTTCTGCAATAGATGTGAGCAAAGAATTAGATGAATATTTTGGTATTGGCACTTCTGTTGAGGATATTTTTAGAGGAGCTTACGATATAAGAATGGCTTTAGAAATGATAAAACAAATTGGCATGGAACCATTTTTAGCAGCGAATGGTATAGATGTTGTTGATATGGCTATAAAATATTTCCATAAAACTTCAGCCATAAGTCAGTCAGATAGAGTAAGACAACAGTCAACCGATAATGTTTTATATTTTGAATTGAGCGGTATAGATTTAACCAAAATTGGTTCTTTGGAGGATAAAGAGTTAGTATTAGTAAATTTCTTGACATCTGTAAGTTCTCCTATTGCTGCAAATTATATTAATGCTGCTCTGAATAAGATTAGAGAAGAAGGTCAATTTGGCGATGAATTTGATGCTTCCTTAGCTGTATTTGTCTCTGGAACCAGTAAAGAATTAACCAAAGTGTTAAACTGGAAACTTCTGCATCAGAATGAAAAAACCTTAGAAGAGTTCATTAAGGAAGACAAAGATACTGCTGATGATAAGCTTAAGAACCTGGTTTACAACGTAGCCGTGGTTACCTTAAAAAGATTAGGTTTTGATCTCGAGAAGCGCAAAGAAGAGCTTAAAGCTAATGCGGGAATTGAAGTAGTGATAGTTGAAACCAACGCCAAGAGTGGTAATGCTGCCTTTGCTTCCGAATTAAGGCCTCGCCTGACCCTGAATAATCCCGAATTAAAAGGTAGAGATGAACATAAGGCAAAAGAAGCTGCCGAGAAAACAATCTTTGAACTAGCTAATGGCCAGGCTTATGTATTTGCCGTACTGGATATGGATAAATTAAGCCAGTATCATAAATCCTTTGGCCCGAATTTAAAATACGCCGGTAAAGTAAGAATGGTCATTGATGAAGCCATAAAGCAGGTAGCCGCAGAGCATAACGGATTAGAGATCACCCAGTATACCGGTGGCGGTGATAAATCCATTATTACTGTAAAGGGTAATGTCAGCGAAGAAGAGGCATTAAAGATTCTGAGTAAAATCACTCAATTGGTATATACCAATAGCACTAATCGTTTGGCAGTAGCAGAGCTCGATATTACCGAAGCTAATATTGCTCAGTTTGGTATTATTGAAAGAATTACCGGATACAAGCCGGTTAAGTGGGCAGGAAAATATTTCATTCTCATTGACGTGTTTGAAGGTGAGAACGCGCAGGAAGCTGTAAGCCGCACTATGGATGAATTCAATTCTGTATTGATCAGAGATTATGGATTCAGCCTGAAGATGAAATTAGCAGAAGCGCTCAAGCCGTTCGGTATCAGTATGGGCGCAGTTTATGCCAATTCTAAAGCAGTAGCGTTTAAAGATATTAAAAATATAGTTTATACTGAGCTTGACAGGTCTAAGGGTGTTTTAGGTAAGAAGACAGTGCGTATGGCACTGGTTAATGGTGAATTAGTCGGACAGCTTTCTGCCGAGAAAGTAGAAACTGAAGCGAGAATACAGAAGAGTGTTTATTATAACGCAGAAGAAGCTACAGTCTTAAGCGAGCAGCCGGCAAAAGAATCTGCAATCATCGCGCTTAAGGGTGGGCTCAATGGCGGGTCAAATCAGAAGATATACTTTATGGTTATGGAAAGATTGGCTCAGCACTTTGTGGCTAAGGTTGGTATTCCGGCACTGCTTTCCGCAGATGAGAAAATTACGGTTTGGGGCGAGACAGGTATACTCTCCCGTTTGGTTAAGGTCAATGATGCCAAGGCAAGGGAATTTGCTGCGGCAATCAAGAACCATACTATTAACGCCGTTGAGTTTGAAGCATGGCTCAATAGCGCAAAGATCAATGATCCGCACTTCAGAATACTGGCATGGTTGTGGAATGATGTTTTAAGCCAGACGGTTGTGCCTGTCGCCTTGGAATTAAAAGAAGGTGTCAGCAAACAGGGTGTGCTTAGGGATTATGGTTTTGGCGATATTGCAGAGAATATTACCTTGCAGGATGTAGTGAACTTAATTGTAGGCCAGGCCAATACCCGTAATCAACCTGCTACCTTACGTTATATTGCCGGAACCGAGTTGCAGTTTGGTTCACTTTATGATTTCTTCACCCAGGCCAATAATAAGGGTATTCCTAACAACGCTATTTACAACGGCGCCAACGCCATCCATTGTCCTTCTTATAAAGAACTTGCTAAAGAAAGAAGCATTTGGGAAAAGAGATTAGTAGATTTGAGCGCTGAAGAGAGGATCGCTATAGCTGAAGCAAAGGCTAAAGCAGGGGATGCTGATGTTTTGACCAGAAAATCCTTAAGCGATATCGCTCTTACCCACAGAACAGCAGAAGAGATTATTGCAGAGTTAAGCTTGAGAGTAAATGAGAATGACGAAATGCTTAAGGCTCGCTTTGAATATTTGAAAGCTGCCATAGAAGAAGCTTATGCTTCGGCCAACCATGGCAGATATACTTTTTACCATGCTTTAGTTGCCATCAGCAACTTCCTAGTTGAGGTTGCCAAGGATATCCATAATAAAGCGGATAACCGCCTGAACATATATCTGGCAAGAGACGGTATTAACTTCTGGTTAGCCGGTTATCTCTTAGCAAAGAAAGAAAATAGATTAGATGAGTTTAATGCCAATAACATCATCTTCCACCTTTCCCGTTCCCAAATAGGCCATGCCTATGAAGTAATGAAGATGATTGCCGAGGATACTGCTAAAGATACAAAAGAAAATGATCGGGATTATTGGAAAACCTTTATGAAATATTTTGATGCTTATGTAAGCGAAGACGCGGAGTTCAGGGTAATCGTAGAAACAACTGTCAATCGCTTACCTAAGGTAATAAATGATCGGAACCGGATCAGGATCGTAGAGAGCTTTGCTGAGGGCCTCTTAACCGGATTCTTAAAGGTAGTGATATTAAGGAATAATCCGCAGGTCAATGTCGAAGAATTCATTACCGCTCCTAAGTGGCAGCCGGAAGTCAAGAGAGGTGTGGTTTCCTTTAAGTTTGAAGGGGATGAAACGGAATTAAAGAACAGAATAGAAAAGTGGTTTGCTAATGAAGTCCTGGCTGCTCCTGAATTCATAGATGTAGAAGAGTTTGGCAAGGTAGATGACAAAAAAGAAGTAACAGGCGGCGATGAACGCAAGTTCGAAAGAAAATACCTTGAAGCCCAGGTTTATCCAATGCATTATCCTTTGGCTGAAATCAACTTAGGCCATCCCATTGATTCTCTTAACGGCGCTACTGTAAAGTCCAGCGACACCAAACAATTAGGTTTCTATTTAAGACAGCTCTTGCTTATCAACGCTATTGATAAAGGTGCTTCTTCTCCTGTCAAACAGCCGCTGAATACGGAAGAAAAAGCATTGATTGAGCATATTATATCTACCCATAACGAGATATTCGCTACTGTCTCTGACAGTGAGCAGCAGGAATTATTAGATAGATTAAACGCCTGGGCTAGATTAATGAGCCGGGTTTACGGAACTGATTTTAACAGCGTAGTTGAAGGCATAATTAAGGCTGGAAAAGACGCGATATACAGATGGCAGTTCGAGCGTTTCATCTTTGAATTTAGGCAGTTCAATACCTTTGAGAATTTCTACCAGACTATGACCTGGTTAGCAGTTTCTACAGCCAAGCCAGAAGCTTTCTATATCCAGCAGCCTACCAAAGACGGTAAATCCACCTGCTATACCTTATCCGATATCGTTAACAAATTAAGAGAAGCCAGAGCCGTAATTGCTAAAGTTAAGAGAGATGTTACCAAGCATAAGAGAATTAAGATCGCCTACGGTGAAGAAGAGACCAAGGGCGCTGCAGCAGTTGCCCGTTTGGCCAAGGCAGAAGATCTCAATAGCGCGGTAGAGGGATATGTTGCTGGATTAACCGCTTATAATAAAGATTTATACGTAGCCATTGCTCCGGCCTTTAAGTCTAGAGACGGCAAGACCACTTACAAATATCAGCAGGGCGTAGAGGCATTATTTGGCGGAGAGATTTCTGAAGAGATAGTAAAAGTTTGGCAGAAGTTAGTTGATGTTGAGCTCGCGAAATTAGGCATAATACTGAAAGACAAGAGAAGCACTACCTTATTATACGTTATGCCTCGCGCTGCCGTGCTTGAAGGTGAAACTGGTGAAGAGAAGATTACAAAAGAAGTGGAATCGGCATTAGATAGAGTAACAGTCGCATTTATGAAAGAGTTCAGCGGTACTGACATAAAGGTCGTTTCCACTATGACCACCTTTGACCTGCCGGTTCTTGAAGTTAAAGATAAAGATGGCAAAGTTATTAAGTTTGAAGCTAATAGCTATATTTTGAAGCAAGTTTACGATTCTTTACATGATTTAAGAGAATTAAATTCAATTCCTGCTGAGAGTAAAGAAGGCAACACTATCTTCTATACTACTACTAAAGAGATTATTGAAAGTACCGATAAAGCTATGGCTAAGGAAGCGGAAAGAAAAGCCAAGGATAATGCTGCGGCGGAGAAAGAAGCAGAAAAGAAAGTCAAAGGTAATGTTGTCGAAGAGAAGAAAGAGGAGATTCAGTATCAGCCAATTAGCAAAGAGGCAAGCCAGAAAGCTATCCGGATTCTTGCCAAGATCATGGGCCGCAGCAAAGACGTTTCTACCAAGAAAGTTGAGATTTATTTAAGCTATTTACAATGGGCTTCTAGAGAGAACTTAGGTACAACCATGGTTAGGCCGCAGGAAGTATTCAGATTAAATGATGGGTTGACTTCAGAAGAGAAGATTAAATTACAGGCCGCGGCAAGATACTTCAGCGCGGATGAAGAAACTATCGATTTAATCAATCGTTATACCAGGCCGGCAGTTAAGGATGATCAGCTTATCATTGTTTTAGAAGGCGGAGTAAGAGCTGGGTTAGAAGCGGAGACCCAGAGCGAAATAATCAGGACTTTAAGTGATCGTTATAATGTTACCCTTACTTCTCAGATAGCCCTTGATCCGGATATGATGGTTAAGCTTTGGAAGGCTCAGTTAGTTGGGCAGGTAAAAGCGTTAGCTAAAGACAATATTCTTCAACAGGAAATCAATAAACTTCTTAACCTGCTTTACGCTAATAAAGGCCAGGAGTTTATTGACGCGGTTAAAGAATTAAAAGATAGATCCCAGAGGGTTAAAGTTTTAGATTATACCATTACTTTCTTAAAGGGGAATATCAGGATTCTTAGCTTAACCAGGAAGAGCGCTGAGCCGATTATGTTAGAAGGCGCGGATAGAGAAGCGACTGTCGAAGAAGTGATTGAGGCATATACTGAAGCCTTGAATAAGATAGTTGAAAAAGGATTGGCGAAAGATATGGCCTTAGCGCATACCTTAGAAGAAGCTAAGAAAGCCGGTCTCAATGAAAAGTCTATAAAAGAAGTTGTCTCTGCTTTTGAATTTGTCAGCGCCGATAGATTGGAAACAGTATTGTCGATGTTGAGCCAGGAAGAGGAAGACAGATTGTTCAACAATGAAAACGCTCCTTCTATTGCAAGAGAGATATTAAGAGAATACAAGATACCCGCTGGTGATCAATCCGCGGTTGAAGAGCTTTATGAAGGATTAGTTGCTAAGGGCCAGGCAGTAAAGGCTGAGGATACTGAGGCTGCTTCTAAGGGTTTAGAAGGTATATTTACTGATGGCAAAAACAATGCCGCGGAAGCCTTGGAGAAATATACCAGAGGAGAAGAATTCTTAACCGCGGTTCCGGAATTCGCGGAATTAAGGGATGTTGCTCATATAAGGTATCATAGCGGTATTACTATGTTTGAGCACAGTTTAATGGGTATTAAAGCTATCGCTCAGGTAGAAAAAGCAGCTAAGTTAGTTAAATTTGTCAGCTTGAACAGTTTGAATGAGGTAAGAGAAGCCTTGGCTATCGAAAATAGGACTGCGATAGTTGTCACGGATGAGAATCTTCTCAGGGAGACAATGGAGGCTTATATCAAGGCAGTTCCTGGGCTTAAAGGCATGAGCCGCGAGACATTTATTCAGTTTATCTGGGTATATCAGCAGGCTATAAAAATCAACTTAATGAATGGTAAGAATGCTTTGATGTTCATATATATGCTTATGCTCTTACACGATATCGGTAAAGCTGTTACTACCGGCCAGCATTTAAGCTTGGGCGCGAAGTTGATCAGGAATGTCTTAGGGCGCTTTGGTTTTGCTGCTGAAGATATAGAATTGGCTTCTTTCCTCATACTCAATCACAGCGTAAACACCAAACTCCTGACTGGTAGCGATACTTATACAGGATTAAATGAGCAGTTAAATAATATAGCCAGATCCAGGGATAGCGTTCTGGCAGCATTGGCTATGATGATCGTAGGCGATATCGCCGGCATAACTAATCCGGAGATAGCCTTGAATAACCAGAGAATGCTGGAGACCTTAGAGATGGTAGTGAATAATAAGCGGGTAGCAGAAAGATCAGTCAATGTTGAAGCCCAGCTTATTGACCGCATCGCTATTCAGATGGGTTATCAACCTGCTGCTATTGGCGCGGATGAACAGGTTGTAGCTAAATTTACCAAGGTGATTGAGATCTTACCCGCTGCTTTAAGAATGCAGGCGATGGCCATACTTAGTGATATGACCATTAGCGTGGAAAATAAGATAGAAGCATTAGTTGAAGCTGTAAACGTATTCGTCGCTACTTTAGATGAGAATGCTATTAATAATTTATCTTTACCTGACAGGCCAAAGACCCTGGTTACAGGCGCGTTGAATCGTAAAGAATTGCTTGCTTATTTTACTCAGGCTGTCAAAGATACGCAGTCTGCTGAGGAATTGGTTCAGGTAATTAGCCTTTTATCCGCAGGCGCTCAGATTAAAGTAAAGCAGGGAGCAGAAGCGGAAGCAGAATTTTTCGAGACCCGCAAAGCAGCAGCTTTAGAGGCAGTTAAGGAATATTACAATAGCCCGGCTGCCTTAGATAGAATTCAGGAAATAAGAGCCGTAATCGGCGTGTATTTTGTTTATCTGTTCACTTCCAAGAAAATCAAATCCGATAGATTAAACAGGGTAATTAATTTAATCAATGAGATAGAGCAAGCTAACGCCGGATTCAAGAGTTTCCTGAGCCGCGCGCAATTCAATTACACCGCGATCCTCTTCCAGAAGGCATCTCCTGAAGCAATTGTTAATTTCTTATACCTGGCTTATAGATATTACAAAGACAATAATATTACCGGAGTTCCTTTTGTAATCTTATATACCGGCAAAGAAATTACAGAGCAGGATATCAAGGTGTTGGATATCGAATTAGCCGCGGTTAGGGCCTGGGCTAACGATGTTATTGATATAAAGGAAGAAGCTAAGGTTTATAACCTGAATTTGGCTAATATACCTGAACATTCTTCTACTATAATTATGCACTTTACCGCTACCGAAGTTCCTTGTGTGAACGAGCCGATTACCAGAGCGGCAGGAAATATGCCTCAGGTAAGAGTAGAGAACAAGCAGAAAGCGGAAACTAAGACCGCTGAGCAAATACTGCAGGAAGCCGGGTTAAGGTTCAATGACAATACTGAAGTTGAAGTTGTAAGTAAAGAGGATAAGAAGCTTACTGCTGAATTTGTCAGAGCCTTTGAGAATGTTTTAAAAGATGAAGCAGGTAATTTGAGAGAGCTGTTCGGTAAAATATTGATTGATGTAGATCATAAGTTCATTTGGCTTAAAAATAGTAATGAAGTTTATATATTAGAAGGCGAATTGATCGGCGGCACGGTTACCGCATTCGAGATACCTGAGGATTTTATTAAGAGCCTTTTCTATTTAAATCAGGATGACGCCCTGGATATAATACGACAGGAATTAGAAGCCTTGCATCCTGATAGGCATATGAGATTAGCAGTGGCAATGGCCTTTATGCCCAGGTTCAAGGCTTTATTAAATAAGCTTTCACTCTTTGACGCCGGGTATATTAATAACAGAATAAAGATAATTGAATCAGCGCTCAAAGATTATTTAGATGAACAGGCCGCTGGCCAGTTAGTGCCTATGCCTTTACCTAGAGTGGATGCGCGGTATCTTGTTAAACCTCAGGCTGAGCAAGAAAATCTCGTTAGTGATTCTAAAACTGTTCAAATCACCTACCCCATCTCCCTTAACATCACTCCTGAGTTAACCGCCAAAGTCACGCCTAAAGCCACTACCAAGCTGCAGTCAGCTCTTAATGCTGCCTTAGCTAAAACATCCGTTAAGATTAGCTTAAAAGCTAATTCCGGTAAGATCAGCTATGATCCCAAGAGCAATACATTGATCGTAGATGCTAACTTTGCTGCAGCGGTAAATGACTTCGCCTCT
>CAYVMK010000068.1:0-8534 GCA_964452445.1 uncultured Desulfonema sp.
AAGAGGAATACAAGAATGGCCGCGGGCTTCTGGAAGAGCGCCACTTTGGCCGTATAGATAAGAAGAGCGGTGAGTTTGTGAATGAGATGACAGTTTACAGTTTCTACCTGACCGATGCCCAGAAATTATCTGCTATTGGTAAGGGTAACTCTATCGGTAAATACGAAGTGGCTGATATTACCGTTACCACTGTATATGATGAAAATGGCAAGAATGAAAGCATCTATTCACTATCTAATAATAATACTAGTATACAATTAAATGGCAATGTGTGCTATTCCACTAAGTTTGGGGTAACAGAATTTAATGGTGGAATAGATTATGATAATATAAAAAACAATTTGTCTATTTTAAACGCAAACGGCTTCCGTAATATCCTAGATACGAGGGGAGAGATCAAGGATAATAAGGGTAGGTTAATCATTACCTTAGAAGATTTCTCTACTATAAACAAGAATGGTTTCGGCGTAGGACAGCCGCGTCATATCGTGTTCTCGCAATTCAAGGATTCTCAGGCGCAATCTTACGAAGATAAGGCTATTTATCAGTTGGCTGTTGCTAGAGGAAGTACTACTTATAGATATACCGGCACTGATGTTGTTGCTGATTATGAGGGGGACGTAGTAGTCGCCAACACCTTTGATTTGCAGGTTGATCAGCAAGCCAGAAATATTTATAGTGTAGAAGATAAGAGGGAGATTTCTTTAAAGCAGTTGCGTTTAAGGCCGGATGGTAGGATATTCGCCCAGCTTTATAATGGCAGGGCGAGTGGTGATCCTGAAAGACTGATAGAGTACTATGGTCCTTATAATACGCCTATTTATTCTACTCAGGCAGTTGAATCAAATGGTAACACAGGCAGGTATTTCCGCGAAACTCCTTACAGTAATTACAGGGTAGTGGTATATCGTCAAGATAATGATCATTATACCCTGATTGATGAAACTTTGATTAATCCTACTTCTAAAGATCAGTTAAGGGACGTAGTGCATAAGGAAACATTGTATAAGAATGGAGACGTTTTTTACAAGAGGCAGCTGCATGGTTTATCCAGACAGACCGTTCCTTACGGCACAGAGTTGTCTCCGAGGGATCAGGTTAATAACGGCCCTATCGGCAATGCTGTTGAATTCGTGTTGAATTTATCTGGCAGGAAGTCTACGCAGCAGCAGATGCTCGAAAAAACCGAAGCAGCCGGCGTAGCGCTTTATACTTCTGATATGACTGGCGATACCAAGGTTAACAATGCTGTTTACGAATCTATAGTAGTGGCTGATCCGCGCCGTAATTTCATTGAGCGGATTGGTTCTTCTATAATGAATGGTGTAGCTGTTGGTACGGCAATAGCTTTATTGTTGAGCCTACTTATTTATATCCCCGCACTTAAGCGTAAGATACAGCGTAAATTCGGGAGATCTAATAGGAATAACAAAGAAAGAAATATTAGTACTGCGTCAGAAGATAGCTTAAGGGTAATGGGTTATGATAATATCGCCGCGACCACAATAATTCAGTTCAGGGTTAAGTATGGTGTTATTAATTCGGATAATTTGGATAAATTAAATGAGGCTTTGAAAGCTGCTTATGGAGATAGAAAAATTCCCGCAGGACTGAAAAAGAAAATGAGAAATGCGATAGCTGGACCTGTTCGGTTACAAAATGTCGGTGTTTCGCCGATGGATGATAGGATAGTTAAGAATATCGTGACCAATTGGCAGAGAGAATTCAAGGCAGCGATCGGTTTGGATATTGCTGTAGCTATTAACGAAGTGTTTGGTTTGATCGAAAAATATCAAAAGTCCGGCATAACTGATCAAGACTATTTGAATAAGCGTTTCTTGAGTTTATTGCACGACCGTATTTTCTTTACTCAGGATGGCGTTAAGAGTGATATTCGCCCGGAGATCAGGAAATATTTGGAAGGCAAGATAGATGCCGTTTTAGCCAAGTTTGGCCTGAATGCTCAGAGCGAGGAACATAGGATCAAGATGTTCAAAGAGGCGTTGGTTTTGCAGATCGTTTACGCGCCTTTCTATGAGCAGCTTTGGCCGGATGAGAAATATACCGATAAAGATAAACTGGGTGATTTATTCAGTTCAACTATTTTCATCACTGCTACTGATAATCTCAGCAAACATCCTCTCTCCGAGGCGGAATGGGTTGAATTCTTGAAAAAGGTCAAGAAGAATGCCGAACAGTCCCTGCCTATACAGGGCAGCATTATGTCCCTGGATAAATATATTTTAATGCAGCTTATTTCCCTGGAATTGGAAGGCCTGAACTCGCAAGGAAGGCTTGAAGAGATAATTTATAATAAGATAGAATCCGACAGCAGGCTTAATAACTGGTTTACTAATGAATTGCAGGCCAAGAGTATTGTTCCTTATATCAAGGCCCATTTTGATATCTTTAGCAAGATCGTCAGTGAAGATATGAGATATTTGGAGTTTAAGTTAAGAGACAAGCGTGGTTCGGGGGTTGATGGTTCAGGTGAAGGTGTTCCTTACCATGCTCAGAAGTTTATCTGGGAAACTTATAATGACGCCTTACGTTATGCCCTTGGTCAGATAGATGTAAAGGTGGGAGAGGATAAAAATTTCTCAGATCAGGCAGCACAGTTGCGCGAAATTTTCAATAGGAAATTGGAAGATATTCTTGCCGGAGGGTTTGGCAAACCCAAGAATTCCAACACGGTTAATGCCGCTGTTACAGAAAGCGGGCTCTACGAAAGGCCGTTTGATAACAAGAAAATTCATTTCGCCGCTTCAGAGAAAAGAGAGTTGAAGGATATAATGCAGAAGTTGGTCGGAGCTACCGGTAGATATATAAGATTCCCGCTACAGAAACACAGGATGAAGATGTATCAGGTTTACCTGTATGTGTTAAAGAACCTCGCCTTGCATGTCTGGAACTGGATTAAGAACCGTGGCAATAATAATATGTTCAATGAGCATGCTAATTATCTTTTACGCAGGTTCTTGAATAGCGCAGTGTTGATTGGTTGCGCAGGTTTATTCTCTTATACATTTGTAAATGCCTTGATGCATTGGGGTTTGTTAGGCGTGCCTACCATGTTCGCTTTGACTGGTTCTCTGGCGACCTGGATAGCTCTGGCAGCATTTTTAGTTGTTTGGTTAGGCTTATCCATTGCCAGATACGCTATTTTAAAGAATCCTAAGGCTAATCCGGCCACTGCAGTAAAGTTGCACCGTATACAGTTGGTGTTGCAGGCGGCTAGTATCGTGGCGGCAATAATCGGATTATTCTTTGGTAATCCCGCACCTGATCCGATGTTCATACCTGAATGGGTTAGAACATTAATTAAGATCGTTCCTTATTTAGTATTCTTTGAGACCTTTAGGTTGACCCCCTATGCCATACATTACGTTGTCAAGGGCTTTGCCACTGGTATCTTCTGGAATAAAGTCGATGTTTATCATATCAAGCCGTGGGTTGGTATTCGTGAAGTAGCCAGGGCTGTGTTCCAGGTTATCAGCAAAGACCCTCTGCTTAAAGAAGAATTCAAGACCGAATTAGCAGATCTAAGAGGCGACCGCAGGACCAGCCATGAATTCATGTTGGATGGGGTAAAATATCAGGCGCTGGTAAAATTAATAGATACTACAGATTTCAATAGTAAAGCAAGCAAGAATGTTTTTGTTGATGCGTTTGTCAATTGTATCCCGGATGATAGTATGTCCAGGAGATGGTTTGGTGGAATATTTGTTTGGAATTTAAGCCGCGAGAAGGCCACCAGGTTAAGGATCATCCGTTGGTTAAATAACCAGTATCGCCTGGATGTTCCTGCCTCTGCTGTATCATCAAGATTTGTTATGCCGATCAACCTGGTCATCAATGCCTGGAAAGAACGTGTTTGGTTTGTTAAAGACGAATTAAACAAGGCTAATACCGGGGAAGGTGATATCGCTTCCCGCTTAGGAATGTTGGCTAAATATAAGCCTGAGCTTTGGGAAGGATTAGTAGGCAGGGTAGAGGAAGAACTTATCGCTCAGGGCATAAATGCTGACGTAGACTTAATAGAGTTAAAAGGATTAGCTGCTAATCCGGACAGGGAATTGAAGTTGTCCGAAGCTGCTTGGGCGATCGTGATTCCTTGGGCCAATTATCATCTGCCTACAGGTTGGGCCAATGCCCTTACCCTTACCAAGGTAAGAAAGAGCTATGCCGCCAGATTCGTAAGATTAGGTTATTCAGCCAGAGAAGCAGAAGAAAGAGCCAATGAGATGGTAAGGGTAATATTCAGATGGACAGGTAGTTTGCGCGATATCGAGACAGAAGTAAAGAGGGCCCAGAATGCAGGCAGAATAAATTTTGGTTTAAGGGATTTTCTTTATAGCGAAAACTACAAAAATGGCTTTAGCGTGGAAAGATTTATTAACGCAGTGGGTTCTTTAAGCGAAGAGCAGCAGCAGGCCTTACGTTTAGTGAATAACGGGGTTATGCTTATCTGGAGCAGGAGCAATGAAGAAGTCGGCACCGGAAAATACAGCCATTCTAATGCGGTGACTCCTTTGCTGACCTCACAGGCTACGCTTTTCTTAGACGCCGATCATCATTCTAGGTTAGAAGATATTTGGTTGATGCCTGAGGCAGCCAGTGAATATTTCTATAATCCTCGCTTAGGCGGCAGCGTTCCTATGGTTGACCATTATACCGGGGAGAACATCGGGTCAGTGGGTAAGGCTATGCCTGTTGGTGAGAACGCCTTCTATTTCCATTCACAGGCCGGTAAGCAGCTGATGGGCGGCGTGGGCGCTTATGGTAAATTCTTTGTACGCACTCAGGCTTTAAGATGGTCCGAAGGCCTTACCGATGAATACGTTGCTGAAGATATCGAGACCGTTTTAAGGTTCCGTACCTTTGGTTACACCACTGCCAAGAATACCTATATTTACTTAGGTAAGAACTGGCCGTATCAATGGCTGGATTCCCGCGATCCGACCTGGAAATGGGCAGAAGATTCTGTTGAATCAGCTGTAGGCAGGATACCGTTAAAGTTACTTTTGGATGCCGGAGTAGACTTACCTTACAAGATCGACAATTTCCTCTTTGACGGTTTTGGTTTTTACTTCAAGAAGCCTTACATCGCCAGGTATTTAAGGTGGCTTACCGTTACCGCCCTTATTTTCAACCTGAATTTATTCGTGGCCCTGTCACTGGGCCTGTGGTTGTCAAGTATCGTGTTTTCACAGTCTATCAGCTACGGCCTGTTATTTAATAACGTATATGAAAAAGGAAACGGCTGGATTATCGGTACAGTCCGGACTATCTGGCAGATACCTTCGGTAATGTATTGGTTCTTTGTACACCAGATTTTCTCCTATGAAAGCGCGGTCGGCGTAAGCGGTGCAGAAAGATTATCCAAGTTTTTCTCTACTAAGAATAAAGGCGGGGCATTAAGCAGGGTAGCTGAATGGGCATATCTTTATTTAAGAAGCGAGCATGCCGTAAGAAGCGGTATCTTGTGGACCGGTATTATATTACTTTTTGCAGGTTTTCATCCGTTTAAGTTCTTGCTCTGGGGTTTGGTTGCCAGCGCCTTCTTTGCTTCCTGGGCCGCTCCTTTTGTATTTAACGGGACTATTACCGCTGAACACAAGAGAGAAAATATTAAGAATATCGCGCTTTCAGGTTTCTGGGGTGGATTAGATGCCCTGAATTTTATGAATATGAGAGTACCTTTCTTAGGCAGATTTGAGCGTAAACTTTCTAATATGGAAGGCAGGGCGCTCTTCCTCAATCTCAATGGCGTCAGGGAAAAGTTGAAGGCTGATGGTGTATCCGATGAAAACAAAGAGGTCTTAAAGGAATCCCTTGGAACTTACGGCAGCGATTATGTGGATATGCTTGGTTATTATGCCAAATATTATTCTCACTATAGAAGATTGTACAAAGCTCCTTCTTTTATTCTCTTAAGGGAAACCGCAGGCATATACGAAAAAGTCAAAGCTAGCGGGGAATTAAAAGATATCTATGAAGAAGTAGTTACTAGCCTTGAGAATGATATCCGGAAAGGCAAACTCTCTTTTGCTCCTGAAGCAATTGTCCCTGAAATCATAAGGCAGGTTTTGACCGGAAGAGCCAGTGAAGCCAGAAGATATATTTTCTCGCTGGTAGATTCCAAGTTGATAAGCGAATCTAAGGCAGATAAATATCTGGCCAATATTTCTAAATGGCAAGCTAAGTTAGGAAAGGTATCCGAGAAAGCCAAGCAAGGAAATAAAGAAGCGGAAGTTGTGCACGGTATAATACCCGCAGCTGCATACACCGTGTTATTAAATAGCGCCCAGCTGGCTGCTAATATTGCGATTAGAAATGCGCTTCTGAACCTTATGGAAGAGCAGGAGATTATCAAGAGGGCGGATTATTTTGAAGGTAAAGCATACAAGAACGATAACATAAAAGCCAATATTCAGAAGTGGACTAAGAGATTGCTTATGGTATTGGATGCCAAAGCCTATCTGGATTTCTTGTTCAATAACGGCTTAATGAAAGATGATGAAGATTATCAGCAGAATATTAAGAAATTGGAAGCTTGGCAGGAAAAATTGAATGAAAAAGCTGAGAAACTCAGCCGCCATGAGATTGAAGAAATTGATTGGTATCTGACCGAATATGATTATTTGCCTTATGCCGTGGATGCCAAAGAAGGCCCGCTTGCCGTAGCAAAGAATTGGATCGGGAACAATATTCTTTGTGCAGACCTCTTGGTTTGGTTAATACCTAATAAGGTGGTTAGTGTATTTGATGGCGTATATTTCTGGGTAGCCAACAAGTTCTTAGGTGCCAACAAGATGATATCCAAGGTATTTGGAGTAGCAGCTTTATTGCTAGGTAGAGTATTCTTGGTTTTAGCTTGGCCCCTCTTAGTCATAGACAATAAATTAGGATCGGTTGATACACTGATTAAAAAGGTGGCTATGTATGTTACTGGCGCTGGATTAGTTATAGGCGCATTAATGTCAGCTGTTCCCGTTTATGTAATATTAAAGGCAATAATAACTGCGCCTGTTTATGTTATTATCCCGAGTATACTTTCAATAGCCCCTGCAGCTGTATTTATTATTGCGGCATTAGTGTTGTTAATGCCCGGTTTATATTATTTATCAGCTTTACGCAGAGACGCTAAGGAAGTATTAAAAGATAACGAAACAGTAGTGGCTCCTTATGCGATTCATGCAATTAAGACAGATACCCTGGATGATTTAAGAGGATATATGAAAGATAGATTCTTCGGAGCTGCTGCTGATAAGATCGTAGTCTTCGGTGGAGCGATCAGGGATTGGTTCTTTAATAATAATCAGTTAGGCGATAATGCCGATATTGATATTTTCGTAAAAGTTCGGTTTACTGCTGAAGAAGAAGAGAGACTTGCAAGAGAAGAAGTTAAGAATGTATGGAAAGCGCGCAGCGCAATGGCAATGGCTAAGGTTCAGGAAGAAGCGAAAGGCATTGCCAGAGATTTAGGCAAAGATGTTGATCAGTTTACTGCCAGTATGGCTGTTGTAAATGATAGGTTAATTAATTTACTGGGCGCCATTGAGGATAACGGCACCATCTACGTCAGAGAAGATATTGATAGCTTATTTAAGGCCGGCACCGGAGCGCTTACCATTGACAGAGTAGGCGTTTCCTTAGGCGATGGCGCGGTTTACTATGCTGATAAAAATGCCTTAAAAGATTTACAGAATAAGATCCTGACTTTTGATACTGAGACTAAGAAAAAAGAATACAAAGAACTTACTTTTGACAAGGTGTTAAGGGCAAAGAGATTGGTGGCTCAATATCCCGGAACATTCATCGAGGCCAAAGAGAGAGAAATCATACGTCAGTTGGCTGCGGAAGCTGATTCAGAGATACCAACTTTTGCTGTTATTAAACCTTGGCAGCAAGAGCGCTTCAGAAGACAGGTAGCTAAGGTTGGTAAAGGTGGTAATGCTGTGACGGCTACAGTTGCTGCAGGTTCTGGTCCTCAAGCTCAAGCTGCTGCAGGGAGTGGCCCGCAGGTTCAAACAGCCGCAGGTTCTGGCCCACAGGCCCAGGCAGCAGCAGGTTCTGGTCCGCAAGTCCAGGGTGCCGCAGGCTCAGGTCCGCAAGCTCAAGCTGCAGCAGGCAGCGGTCCTCAGGCGCAAGCCGTCGTTGGCTCAGGTCCACAAGTTCAAGCTGCTGCTCCCAAAGGTAAATCAGTTGATCCTTCTAAAATTGATGTGAGTAAAGAGCTAGGTGAACATTTCCATATAGATAAGCTAGTAGAAGATATATTCAGAAACGCTGCTGATAAAGAAGCCGCACTGGATATGATTAGAGACTTAGGCTGGGAAAACTTCCTTAAGGCAAATGGCGTAGATATAGTTGCCTTATCTAAGAAGGAATATTTTAAGTCTTCTATGAGGGGAGCAACTGATCCAATAAGACAGCAATCAGTAGATATTATATATTATTTTGAACAGAATGGCGTAGAACTCAAGAATGCCAAAACAATAGAAGAAAAGGAGGCGGTATTAGCTAAATTA
>CAYVMK010000069.1:0-8525 GCA_964452445.1 uncultured Desulfonema sp.
TTACAGGTGGCACATTTCCAAGTTCGGCAAATTTTGAAAACTGCAGGTCATTTTTTAGCCTTTTCAAAACTGCTGGACAAGTAACCCATACAAAGGGGGCGATATTGCTTCTCATGGGAAAAGCGAGAAGTTTGGCATCGGAAATAGAAATAGCACCGGGATAATCACCATCAAAACCTTTCTGATTTTTGTCATTGTCCTTATCAGAACCAAATATAAAGTTAATAGTCTGATCTTGTTTTTCCCCTGCAAATTTACGGTAATGGTCTCTCAAAGCTCCTTTTACTGCGGATGCCTGTATATGCGGCCAATTAGTATGACGTTCCCTTTGGATTGGCAGGTCAACAGTTGAAGTTGCTGCACCGCTTCCCGCATGAATCGGTGAAATGGCATAAAAGGTACAAATTGAAAAAAGCTCTTTTTTCAGCATGTTTCTATCCCCCTTATAGCGATACAATTGTTATTTATCTTCTTATTAAAAACGGTTCCGGCAGGGAAAAATCCTGTCATGGGCTTATGAAAGCCTGTATGCAGATCCCATCCTCCAAAATAAAGAATCTTGCCCGTTGCCATAACAGACATATTTGCCTCATCTGTCCCCTCAAGGATGGAAAGGGTTAAATACAGATTCCCATCATCTTCAAATTCTAGTGTTTCCTTGGTCATTTTTTTATACCAACCGAATCGCTGTTCCGCCCCAATTTTCAAAACGCCCTGATCATCAATGGGCAGGTTGCCGTCCGTGCCGAAGATCAGGCATACGTCTTTTTTCAGTCTGGCATGGTTGAATGAATACAGATGGCCTTCCCGAACTCTTCTGTTTTTTTCAAGCGCAATGCCGGTTCTCGGCTCATTTTCAAAAAAATCCGTGCTTTTTTTGACTTCCATAGCCGTGTCAGCCGAAAGGAGATTCTCTTTTTTTATCCACATGCCGCCAAGAGACACCTGTTCACCTTTTTTACCTTTGGCCCAGACGAATTCAACGGCTTCCGATTTCAACAAACGGCTCTTTAACGGTTTGCCTTTGACAACCTCGGTTTTGCCACTGACGCTGTCTTTTTCCATAAACCAGGAATAAGGGGCCGGAACATAAACATCATTTTCCAACATAAACAGCGGGCCGATCAGGTTAAAAGGCGCTGGCTTTCCTGCTTGGCCGATTGACTCATATATTTCCGCAGGCGCTTTTCCATTTCCATAGGCTTCGTATGAGACTCTACTCTGTATCAAAACCGCCGTCCGCAATGCACCGGAAAGGGTATGAGCAGGCGGTGGAAAAACATGAGACACCGTATGGTTTTCCCCAAGGTTCATAGGTTCGGCCCCTCTGAAAAAAAGCGTGTCAACAGGTGTAAATTTATACCAATCCATCGTCTTCACCTCCTTTGGCCATGAATGCCGCGACAATCAGACCTTCGGGTTTGTATTCGTATTTGTCCTCACTATTTTTGCAGACTACAAGGTCAATCATCTTTTTTGCAAAATCTTGTTTATGCTTTTCATCGCCTACGGATGATCGTTCCAATTGTTTGACAATCAGGGCTTCAAGCATTTTCATCCGGTTCTCGTGTTTCAGAATAGCATCTACTCCGTCTCTCAATTGTTCCAGCCTGTACACAACCGATGAGGAGACCTGCGCCTTGTTTTTGCTTTTTATGGCTTCCCCTATTTCGAAAAAAGATTTCCATGTCTGTTCGTCAGACTGTTCGTCGTTCCATTTCCGGACAAAATAGCGGGAACCGCCGGAGCGTTTGCGCAGTTCGATGGCGCAGGCGTTTCTGCCTGCCTCATTTTTTGCTTTTTCATCCAGAAGGTGATGGGCCTCGGCAATCATCTGGGTCAGGCTTTCCTTGTGATGGCAGATCAGAATGCCCGCTGAGATTGAGATGTCCGCGCCCTTGCCCAGATTGATGGACAGTTTGCCGGGAGCAGACAGCCAGGAACCCCCGACATTTTCAGGTGATTGCCCTTTTTGAATCCATTTATAGGTGGAAGTGTAATATTGCTGAATTTCCCGCGCGGCTTTGAGGGATGTTTCAACCGGCAAAACAGCGCATACATCATCTCCGCCAGCATAGATGAGGGCCCCATGATGTTTTTCGATGATTCCTGCAACACCATATAATGAAAAATCCCCCAGAGACTCGGAAATGGCGGCATGAATGGCCGGAGTGACCAGTCGTTTTTTTTCAAAAAGTCCTTTCCAGTTATCATGGTATTTTTTTTCAAATTCTGGTTTTTTCAGGCTCTCGACAATATCCGGGTGCATGACCGATGCCCAAGTTGACCCCAGGGTTTCCCCGTTGACCAGTTTTCCCATTTTATCGCCGTCCATAAGGAGGATAGCGTAATAGTGGTCATGGTTGTCGGTTTTTTCATCCGCTTTTTCATGGATTCTCTGAGCTTTTTGCTTTCTCTCTTTTTCCGGCATAGAAATATTTAGTCTTTTCTCTTCCCTTTCAAAATAACTGGTCAGAGCGATATCGGTTGTTGAGGGAAAACTTTTTTTGTCCTTGAAAACACTTTGAAGAATATGATCGGCATCGCTTTTCATCGCTTCAAAAGCCATGCGTTTTGTCAGGCATATGGAGCAAAGCTTTTCATTTTCATTCAAATTATAGCCGAGATTGTTTTTTTCATCCCCGTCCCACCGGCTTCTGAGATGACGCCAAAAATCCCTGGTACCTTTTTTATATTCGCCCGCCGACATATCACCACTGAATTGTCTGTGATGCAATATCTCAAACTCGCCGCACAGATGACATTTTTCTCCGGTTTCTGGCAGCCGTGTGACGATTTTCCTGTTTTTGGAAACTGCCAGCGCAGCCTGGGCAAGGGAATGGCTTACAGAATACAAAGCGCCCCTGCCGGATTTTTCATAGTGTGGTTTATCCTCAATCATTTTATTAAACCGCTCAAGCAGCGTAAACGGGTTCTCATAAACGCTTTTTGGAAGAAGCTTTTCAATTTCAGAACGATCATTCCCCTTCGCCAGATACGCAGATGCCCATTGCAGATCCCAGAACTGGCTGTTTTGTCTTTCAAATATTTCTTTGACATAAAACTTTTCGCCGTCTGATAAAAAAGAACCCATCATGGATGTGCAGGTATCGCAAACTTTCCCATAAAGTTCTTTCCATGCTTCACAGATATGTTTTTTTATCTCACCAGCAAGATCTTCTGCCTTGTTCATGGGAATAAGAAAAAGAAACTTATTCGGAAAAGAAGCGATATCTTTTGGCGGGCTCAAAAAACCGCCTTCCGACACTTTCCAGTTTCTTTTCATGTATTCGTTGACCAGAGGCTGGTCAATCATTGAAGGATAAAGAATATGATCCGGCCCCAGATTCTCAATAACCCAGCGCATTCCTTCAAAAGTGAGCCACGACAGAAGAACAGAACCGGTCCAGTAATCGCGCAGCTTCCGTGCTTTTGAAATAAACGCCTGAACCGGCGTGATGCTGAAAACCATCATTCCAATTTCGGAGTCATCCCCCGCAAGTTCAATGCAGGAACATAAGGCCGAACACAAAGCGTTGTGCTGCCAGATGGAATGATCAGGAAACCGAGAATCAGCAGGAATTCTATGCCAGAAAGCGCCCAAGCCCCCGACATTGTTTTCCGCCAATTTGAATCGCAGCGCCAAATGAGTGTACAAAAAACGTGCTATGGCAAAGCGGTCTTCATCTCCCTTAAATTTATCCGAATACCCGCCTTGTCCAGCTTTCATTCCTATTTCCTTTTCCATAAACTCAAGGAGCTCTTCAAAGATGTGTTCTGCCGTTTCGCCATCCGTAGAAGGCATTGAAATTTTGAGCTGCGCTTTTTCTGAAGTCGGATGGGTGATAACAGGGTTTTTAAGAAAATCCACCGCCCCGTTTTTATTAGGGTCAGCGCTGTATGATGGCACCTGTCCACGCTCAAACCCTGCAGCAATGCCATCGGCTTTTTTCCAAAACTCATCATTTGTTTTTAAAAGACCATATTTTTCAAGAAACAAAGCGGCCCTTGCTTCATGGCCCTGTACTTTGAAAATTTTATCAAGAGGATCATGCAGATAAGCGATAGTCTTTTGATTCCAGTATCCGGTATCAGGTTTTTGAAATGTCATTTTGAGCCTCCTGATAGTTCAGCGATTTTTTGATTCATTTTTTCACAAGTTTCAAAATATTCTTTTCGTTTTGACAGATCGTGATAGTTGTAAGGCATGAAAAGAATCTGTCCTTGATATTTACCGTTTGGAAGCTTGCTTACATGGAGAAAATATGGTTTGGAATGACGGTCGTTGATATTGACTTCGCCTTTAACAATTAGCGGTTTGGCTATCAGAGGTCTTTTAACAAAACTGTGTTTACTCTCGAGGCTATTTCTGGCTTCTCGATAAGCTTTGCCAATTTCTGATAGCGCATCTTCCCATTTATCTTTTGGTGTGAATCTCTTAAATAAAATGGACTTGGTGCTTAACGCTGAAAAAGACTTTAATATCCCTTCCATTTTTAAAGGCATTGATAACTCTTCGATTTTAATTGACCCAAATCCATTTCTTGAGTGAGATCCAAGCCCACCGTAATTCGTAACAATTTTAAGCGAAGCCAATATTTGTTCTTTGAATGATTTGTCCTTTATGTTTATAGCTATTTTAAATTTTGTTCCAGCTTCCACATGCTCCTTCGTATAGACATTTTTTCTTTGCTCTCTATTATATTCACACAAACCGTAGGCAAGATATTCAATAATAGATATTGGAAAAGTTCTTCCCCTGCTTGTGGTTTTAATCTTAACTCCTTGTGGCAAGTCTTTTAAAACAGGTTTGATATTATCTACTTCTTTTAAGTGCAAAGAAAAACTTGCTTTTTTTGTAGTTGACCCAAAAATTTCATCTTCGTGTTTTTTCATATCTTCCAGATCATCGCTGCCATATAGCGCTCTCCACCAGAACCGTAAAGCCCCCTTAATGGAAGGAGCCCTCAACTCCGCTTTTTTGGGATCAGCACCGCCAAGAAAAAGAGGCGTCACGATTTCAACCTCAAATTCTTTTGTTTCCATGTCTTTAAACCGTTCGATGTAAAAAGTCATAATCTCCCCCATAAAAAATTATGTGCTCTGATAATGTTTACCTGTCTTCTCCTCCTATGACGGGCCGTTGGCCGCTTTCACGGGAAAGTCAGGGCTGATTGTAATTTACTGAAACACTATCTCCTGTTCAACAACTGCAACGTTGCCGTTTCCTGCCGTATTCGCGAATCTTTTCTTTTACGGTAAATCCTATTTTTTCGGGTTGCTTTCCACAACCAGCATGTGATCCAGAGCTTCAAAAACAATTCGGATATGGTCATTTCAGTTAATCCTGCTTCAAGTGGAATGTGACAGATGTATATTCTGCTTGAAATAATTGCATTATCCCACCTTTATGAAAAAACCTACCATTGACATTTGTTACAAATGGGTATATTAACAATTGTACACATTTAAAGCAGGAGCATTTTTATGGCTGAAATAAATATACTAAAAACCGATTCCAGGGGAAGAATTACACTCCCGCCTTCTTTCAGATCAGAATCCCTGTTTGAATACGCCATTGAAGGGAATCAAATAATTCTCTACCCCGTCAGGACAGTAAGAAAATTCCCTGATATGTCCGATCTGCCGGAGGATAACCTTTCACCGGAGTGGGAAAATCAGGAATTAAAAGTCAACAGCGATAAACGACCACGCATTTCCGCCGGCGGCCCTTCTGAGGCATTAAAACGCATGGGGAAATAAGAGTAAATGCCTATAAAAGCGCCCCCTTTCATATTGTCATTTGAAATCATTTTTCTTGAGCATTACAATCTTCTTGGTTCCGTGGAAAAACGCGCCATTGACAAGGCAGTTAATTTCCTTGCCGAAAATCCAAGGCACCAGTCCTTAAATGTGCACAAAGCCAAAAATGTAAAAGCAAAATACGCCGAGGGAGGTGATGCCGTATTTATCGCCTATGCCGGAAAGAAATTAAGACTCACCTTTGAATACGGTCCGGAACCCGGCATGATTTCTCTCAGAAACTGCGGTTTCCATAACGATTGTGAATCCAAAATCTGAGCATCAAATCACCATCTCGATCTTCCCCTTATCCGTTAAAATCCCGTATTTCATTCCGGGCCTTGACCCGATGGATGCGATTTCGAGGTCTTTCAGAGCATAAGGGCCGAATTTATTCAGGATATTGGTCTTGATCTTGGACTTGAACGAGTTGAAATTCTTGTCATCCAGACAGGTAATTCCTTTGTCGCTCATCTCCTCAACCGGCCGGGTCCTGCAAAGTTTTTTGTATAGTTCCGTTATTCTGTCCTGATTAGCGAATATCTCCGAAATCTCCAGAAAACAGTCCGTGCACGACCCGCAGGTTTCGGCATTTTTTACACATTCCTTTTTCAGCCTGGCAAAAAATGCATACAGGGCAAGATGGGCAGGCATCATATCGATCTCTATTTTATTATAGATGATCTTTTTTGATATCAGATTTATCACAAGCCTGATCTCGTCTTCTTTTATCAAAGCGAGCATGAGAGTTCCGGGGGATTTGGGCTCTTTGAGAAAATCCTTTGACAGATTATCCCTTATGGAGACAAAAGGAACTGAGACAAGATTCACCTGTGCATATTTCGTTGCCTTGTAAAACGAGTGGCCGTTTTTATCCTTAAGCTCAATAGTCGCAGACAGCCTTGGAGGATAATAAAACTCCCGGTTGCCTTCAAATTCCGGCGAGACCAGCACATGGTACAACCGATCCTGCGGTCTGCCGTAAAACTGCGCCGCAAGTGTAAGACAGGCGCTCATGGTTTTGCGGCCTCCGGCGATTGAAAAGAAAACGGCATTGTCGGGATTCTTTGAAAAATTGAATGCAAGCTCCAGGCATTTATCAAGAAGAAGCTCATTATCCGATTCTGTTGCAATATCATCTATTTCATTGCCGTGCCCGTCGGCAACAACATGGACATTTTGATGGCCGAAATCAATGCCTGCCTGGTCAATCCCGTATTCTCCGAGATACCGGTAATAATGACCGTCCTTCCCTCCGAGAAGTTCCGCATAAATTTTTTCTTTTCCTTCACGGGTTGTTATCACGTGAACAGCATCAATTGAGCGGCCGCTCTGATGAAGCGCATACAGGGTTTCGGTGATTACCTGGGGGCTTAAGCCTGAAACTGCGAGAAGCACATTCTTCACGGCCGCACCCCGGTAATTTCTATTTTCCCCAGGCCAAATGACGTCTGTTTGCCGAGATGAACCATCTCACAAAACCTTATTAAGGGCAGGAACCCGGCTATTCCCCCTGAATAGGCGACGTTCCCTGTAATACCTCCCATGAGCATGGACTGTTCCTGGCGACTGGAATATCTTTTCCAGTCAAACCATCTGAGAGATGAAGCGCTTGTTGTAACTGCTTCGGCAATCTTCACCAATTCCCGGTAATCAATATCCGGCTCGCCGTCCCCGTAAGCGTTTTCCAGGGAGGATATGCGCCGGAGCATGGCGCGCACGAGTACATGAAAGGGGAGCGCGGATTCGAGATGGTTCAGGTACTTCAGGCGAAGAGGAGTCTTCAAACAGATTTCAAGGGAATTTAAAGCGCTTCTTTCTTTGACCTGGAAATCAGAAAGCGATAGTTCATTTGCAAAATCATGCTGCCGCATCTTCCCGTCTTGGGCAGAGTAAACCGGCTGATCGCCGGAAGATACCGATTCCAGTTTAAAGGCGCCGGCTCTTCCGTTGATGCGTTTTCCTATGCCTGTTTTGCCTATCATATCAAAAGCATAGATAAAATACGGAAGGTGGTCGTTTGCTTTGCCAAAGAGGAGGAGGTTAAAAACAAACTCATCGCCCTTGCTGTAATTGGTTTCTGGGGTGTCGGGAGGTTCAATGACATAGGGATGAATGAAGGCGTTTTCAAACACGAAAGCATAAACACACTTGTCTTTTAACAGGCAGTCTTCACATTCCTGCCTTTTTAATGCGCATACAACTTTCTTTAAGGCATGCCCGAAAATCCCCCTGAAGGTCGAGCCTTTGTATTGCGGAAGTATCGCATCACTTTCAAAACTGCACTTGAAGCTGTATTTCCCGTAAAGCATGCTGCCTCTTTTATGATTTCTCGTTGTCGAAGGTCCGCCCTGGCTGAGTTTATGTTTCTTACATCGCGCTCGGAACTTCGAACAGATTCCCTGTGCTTCGTTTATAAACCGAACATACATCGGGCAGTCAGAATGTGAAAGGACTGCAATGTTGCTGTTTCTAAAAAAAAGAAAAAGCCCGGAGCTTCGATTATCTGAAGCGCTGGGCTTGATTGTTGATGCAGGCCATCTGAACTCCTTTTTTTTAATATAAAAGGACACGGAAGACGGAAATCACGATCGTGCGATGAATATGAAATCATTACATTCAGCTATCAATATACCCATATCAAGTCAATGAGATTTGTTAAAATATAGTAACTACTCAGCCACCGATCTACGCTGATCATCACTGATATTTTTTCTTTTATT
>CAYVMK010000070.1:0-8455 GCA_964452445.1 uncultured Desulfonema sp.
TCCTTGAAAAAACGGGCAAAAGTAGTTGATGTCAGGAGAAGATTTATGTTCTCACTTATTCCGTCCGATATGGCTATTATGTCGTTGTCACTGCGGATGATTCTGATCAGATCGTTTTTTCCAAGGTTCTTATCCTTTATGAAAAAAGCCCCTTTGAGCTCATCTGCCAGCATTTCATCTTCCAGCGCATCAAAAAAATCGACCTTTGTGAAAAGCGGCCCTTCCTTGAATACTACTATAATTTTATGGCCGAGCTTGACAAGATACTTTATTATGGCCATATCCACCATAACTTCGCCGGCCTCGTCGGTGAGCCATAAAATCTTTTTTCGCGCTTCCTGCGATCCGTTATTTTTCCTTATGCAGAGCAGATCAAAGAGCAGATCGGCTCCGTTGCCGGTGAAATCCCGGTCGAATATTTTAAGGAAATCCTCTTCCGAATATCCCGCAGATCCGGCGGATGTCCACAGGGAGTTTTCCACGGAAACGGCAAAAAGCCTTTTCAGCTCAAGGTAGTCGGCAAGCTTCCTGATGTCTGATATCTTTCTGGGAGGCTCTTTCAGGTGCGAGGAATCCATGAAGTTTAAGGCGTTATTGAAAGGTTCCGACTTCATGGAGGTCGCCGCCGACTTGTTACGGAATGATTTTTCGCTTAAGTAAGGATCCTGGATGTGAGAGTGGTTAATGAATATGCGCAGCAGCCTCTTTTCGAGACGTGACGGAAGCATTATCATATCCCTTGTTTCGTGCATGAACTTTATTTTTATCAGGGATTTAAGAAAATCATTTTCATTTTCATCTTCTATCTGCTCATCAATGACATTAAGGATCCGCTCGAGCACGGCATCATATTTTGCCTGTACGAAACCGGGGTTATTCCTGTTCATGATGCTTTCAAACATCTTGTCTGAGCACGGATAAAACCGCTCATCCTCTTCGGTATAAACCATGAATCGAACCTGCTCGGGAGTCGCGACCTGTTCGGGATAGGAATTGTGATCAAGATGATTTTCAATAAAGAAGGCCGTATACCAGGCATCTTTCTCCGGGTTTTCGCCTTCTGTGTAGGCGGTGTTTTGTTTCGATACAGGCTGATTTACCGGGTCATGCTGAAAAAAAGGCATTATTTATCTCCTTTATTATCCGGACGGCTAAAAAACGGTCATATTTAAAGGAAGGGGACTGATGTGAAGAAATAGTATCGGAATTCTTCCAGGGAACCTTTTCATTCTGTCTCCTGAATTCCGGCTCCTGGCTTCTGAATATTTAAATATAATGAATATAAAGGGGATAACTATTTTACTAAAAAGTGCATTTTTACGGAACCTATTTCGATAACATCAAAGTCTTTGAGCTGAACGGATTCGCTTACAGAGTTTCCATTTACTTTTGGCTTTGAACCGCTTCCTTCATAGCTTATGAAATAACCGCCCGGCCTTTTGCTTATTGTGGCGGCGACCTGGCCGACCATAAATCCGCTTACCACCACATCATTGGTTGATGCCTTTCCGATCTTGAAAAGCTTCTTGGATATTTCCACCTCTCCTTCACCGCCGGATACGAAGGATAGAACTCCAAGCGGCTCCTTCCCCTGGGGTTTTGCCGCCGGTGCAGTTGAAGCGGCAGCCGGTGTGCTCTTGGCGAGCATCGCTTTGTATGAGCTTGTATCCATGACCATGGTTTGATCCATGTCTTCGGGGCCGGCAGTTTCGGTTCTGGCTTCCCCTTCCTTGTACGTAAAAACAAGAGTATGTTTGCCGATTGTTATGACATCGCCGTGTTTGAGCCAATGCGAAGCGACAAACTGCTCATTTACAAAGGATCCGTTTTTGCTCTGAAGGTCGGTCAGCAAAAAGCCGTCTCCTACGGAATCTACCTTGGCGTGGTGTCCCGATACGGCGAGATTGTCGATAACGATATTGTTATCTTCCCGCCTTCCCATATTGAGCGATTTTCCCTTCTCAAGAACGTATTCGGAAATAACGTTATCTTTAAATTTCAGTGTCAATGTCGGCATTGCAGTACCTCATTATTTAATCTATTTGAAAGAAAAGTTATATAAAATATTCCCTATTCTTGATATCAATCCCTTTAATCCGCCCTTTTTATTTTTTTTATCCTTAACTTTTAAAACAATGACGGTCACGTTATCGTCGCCTCCCCGCTCATTTGCAAGATCTACAAGGGACTGGCATGCTTTCCGGGGCTGCTCATTTCTCACCATTTCAAGTATCTCTTCAGGAGTAACCTTGTCGGATAATCCGTCTGAGCTTAATACCAGCATATCTCCCTTGAAGCAAGGTGTTTCACATACATCAGGCTTCAAAATCAATCCTATACCGACTGCCTGGGTCAGCATATGCCTGAAATGAGGTCCTAATCTTCCGGCCCCTTCGGGATCTATTGCAGCCTGTTCGGCCAGAACAGTATGCGGCACAGACAGAAGCTCTATGCTGCCGTTATGTATCAGGTAGATGGGACTGTCACCCACATTTGCTGCAATCAGGTTTTCTTCCGTGAAAAGGACCGCTGAAACGGTCGATCCCATCCCTTCATATGATTCATTGGTCTGGGATAAACCGTAAACTCCTTTGTTGGCGAGGTGTATGCTTGAAACAAGCCTGTTGGCATCTTTTGAAAGGGAATTATCGGAATCTTCAAGCTCTTCAACTTCGCTGTTATTATCATTAAAACGCTTCATGTAATCACGGATGGTCTCGACGACAATATTGCTGGCAACTTCTCCGGCCTGATGTCCGCCCATGCCGTCTGCGACGACATAAAGATTCATGGAGTCATCAAGAAACAAGGAGTCTTCATTGCCTTTTCTTTTTCTGCCTACATCACTGATGCCTGTTGATTCGATAACTACCATGTGTGCTATGTCCCTATACCGACATATAAAAATACCGAAGGAAACGGCTTTGAAAATAATCTGATAATTATTTTTTCCATATATAATAAAAACTCGTTGCGGTCAAGCATCTTAAAAATGAATAACTTATATATTCAGGAATTACTTCCTGATTTCATCTTTGCGACAGCCGCTTCGATTCTCCTGCCGACCTCCCTCAGGTCTGACGCCATCAGGGATGCCCTCTGGTAACGTTTTCCCCGGTCTTTTTCGAGAGCCTTGTCGATAATAGTCACAAGAGGCTTTACTATTTTAGGGTTAATCTGTTTCGGGTCAGGATGTTTTACGTTCATTATCTGGTTCATAAGCGCAGCAGGGCTCTCTCCAAAAAATGGAAGCTTCCCGGTTAAGAGCTGGAAAAACATTGTTCCCAGGGAAAATATATCGGATCTTCCGTCTACTTTTTCTCCGGAGAACTGCTCCGGGGACATGTAATAGGGTGTGCCTTTCACAACACCGGTCTGTGTCTGGGAAGTTGCCGTTATTCTTGCAATGCCGAAGTCGGTGATTTTAACCACGCCGCTTTTTAAGAGCATTATATTTGCAGGTTTTATATCCCTGTGCACGATTCCTTTCCGGTGCGCATAATCCAGAGCTTCAGCGATGCTTGCAACATAATCGATGACCTTTGGAACGGGAAGAAGGTTTTCCTTCCGGGTATATTTTTCGAGATCCTCGCCTTCCAGGTATTCCATGGCGATATAAGCCAGGTTTTGGTCATCCCCGGCGTCATAAATGGTTACTATGTTCGGATGGGAAAGAGTGCCGGCGCTTTCCGCTTCCCTGAAAAATTTCTCTTTCATTTTCTGCACTTCTTCCGGGCGCTGTTCTTCGCCGAACCGGAAAGTTTTGATGGCGGTCGTGCGGTTTATTCTCGGGTCCATGCCAAGGTAGACGATTCCCATGGCTCCTTTTCCGAGCTGTTTTTGAATCTCATACCTCCCAAGCGTAGGTTTGGTTCCCGTGCCGGTCGCAAGAAATCCATCCGCCGACGGAGCGGCTCCAAGAGCGCCGTCTCCGAAGATCATCGTATCGCTTGCCTGGATGAGCTTCTTCTTTCTTTCGGTGACATCCTTGAATTTGCTGTCATGCTCTTCCACGTATTCATATACCGACGCTGCTTTGTTAAACTGCCTCTTTCTTTCGTAATCGAGCGCAAGGTTATAAAGAATATCCTTCATCTGGTCATCCACAGGAACACGGCGGAATTTATCGAAGGCCATATCAAGCATCCCCTGTCCCTGGAAAGAAATCCCCAGCATGCGGTTTGTTTCGGCGGATTCGCCTTCGATCTTCTCTTTTTTTGTTTCAGTTACAAAATATTTAAGGCTTATAATTCCTATATAACCGAGGGTCAGTTCAAGAAGAGGGTATATGATGCGAATCCAGTTCCCGTTCGATACAAAAAAGAAAACGGCGCTTCCTGTAAGCAATATGAGGATAGCAATGAAAGCCACGCCGGCCGTCATTGCTTTTAATTTCGGGAAAAGAAAGGTGATTAAAAGACCTATTAAAAGAATCGTAATGAGTTCGGCTGCGGGATTCCAGTACGGCTGTTGAATGAATTTTTTGTTCAGCATTGCCCAGATGGTGTGTGCGGAAAATTCGCCTACGGACATGGCAGGATCCGTGGGTGTACTTATCGGGTTCATAAGTCCGGATGCCGAAGCGCTTACGAGAACGAGCTTGTTTTTGAAAACATTGGGAGGGATTTTATCGTTAATTATGTCGAAGAATGAAAACCGTTTGAAAGAACCCCCAGGCCCTTTAAAGTTAACCAGAAGTTCGGAAGTTGAGGTGACGGGTATTTTTAACGCGCCCAGAGTGACGGTTGAACCTAATTCGGCAGATAATTTTTCTCTTGGAATATCAAGATAAACCGATGCAAGTTTTAAGGTGTATGACGGGAAGAAGAGCCCGCGATATTCATAAACAAGCCGCTCTCTTCTTGCAATACCGTCCATGTCATTGCCGAAATTGATGTGGCCTATGCCGATTGAAGCTTCAATGAATGAAGGTATCGGGAGTATCATTTCGTCAGCCCGGTAATACTCGGCGTCGGCGGGGCTTCTTATCTTCCGGATCGAATAACCGATAAGAAAATCGTCAGCTTTTTTTGCCTCTCCGCCGGCTGAGATGGATTCTCTGAAAAATACCGGAAGAACGACTTTCCCGGATTCCTTTATTGCTTCAGCAAGCTTTTTGTCGTTATCAAGCTTTTCCATGGTATTTTGGAGGGCCTGAAGATATGCGGCGCCTTTTTCGCCGGCTTTATCGGAAAAAGTTGCCGTAAAAAGCGCTCCCAGTTCCTTAACCGTCTTTAATCCGGTGCTTTCTTCGGGTTCGCTTAGTATCAGATTAAGCCCTATTACCTTCGGATCTCCAGAATTTATTTTTTTGATGCCGTCTGCGAGTATGTGACGGGGCCACGGCCAGCGCCCTATCTTTTCAATCGAATCGTCATCTATATCAACGATGACAATATCGCTTTGTGAACCCGGATCACCTCTTAACCCAACCATTACATTGTAGAGTTTGAGCTCAAGGGTATCGAGAAAATCCATGCGCAATAAACCCATCCCCAAAAAAAGGATGGTTATTCCGATTCCCATAAAAAGCATTGGATTCTTTTTGAAGATATTCATCGCAACTTATCTCCGGGTTTTTTATGAAATTGATTTCTTTAATAGTCTTACGAAAAGAATTTGTCAAATGGTATCTCTTCACAATTGTTGGAAAAATTGTGTTTTACGGCGCATCGGCATATTTTGCAGGATCCTTCAATCCTGCTTCTTCAAAACCCTTTTTCCTTAAAAAACAGCTGTCGCAAAGGCCGCATGCCCCGCCTTCCGGGTCCGGGTCATAGCAGCTGTGGGTAAGCGAATAATCGACTCCGAGTTCAATTCCTCTTTTAATAATCCGGGCCTTTGTCATGCTGATTAATGGGGTCCTGATCTTTAACCGTGTTTTGCTTTCGACGCCTGCTTTTGTTGCAAGATTTGCCATCTGCTCAAATGCGACGATATATTCCGGTCTGCAGTCGGGGTATCCGCTGTAATCTACCGCATTCACACCAATAAATATATCTAAGGATGTTATGACTTCGGCCCACGCCAGTGCATGTGCTAAAAAGATTGTGTTTCTGGCCGGGACATATGTTACAGGTATCTCTCCGGTCATTGAAATTAGAGTTCTTGATTTAGGCACTTCAATGTTATCCGTTAAAGCCGAACCTCCAATTTTATTAAGATCCAGATTTATTACAAGATGCTTTGTCACGCCAAATGCTTCCGCCACTTTTTTTGCGGCATTCAGTTCATATGAATGGCGCTGGCCATAAAAAAAACTCAGGCTGAACAGTTCAAATCCTTCGTTTTTTGCTATAGCCATTGCGGTGGTTGAATCGAGACCTCCGCTTGAAAGAATAACCGCCTTTTTTTTCATTATGTAACAGTTCCTGATTTATACCCCTCTATCGATGTCCGGCCAGATTATCTTGTGCAATTGAATATGAAACCGAACCATCAATTTGTCTTTCAATATCCGGTTTGCCAGGTCTGAAAATTCCATTTTGCCGGGTACGGGAGAGATAAGTATATTTTCTCTTAAAAACCCGCCGGGAATTTGTTTTATGATATCTTTTGCATATTCATAATCTTCATGGTTGCTTATTACAAATTTGACCTGGTCTTTGACGTTAAGCCTGTTCAGGTTATCAAGGATGTTTTTTCCGGATTCACCGCTTGACGGGCATTTAATATCGACAATTTTAATGCACTTTTCATCAATACAGCTTGTGTCAATTGTTCCGTTTGTTTCCAGTAGCACTGTATAGCCGTTTTCAATAAGATTTGTTATCAATAGCGGTGTTTCATTCTGAAGCAAAGGCTCACCGCCGGTTATTTCCACAAGAGAGCATTCATAACCTGAAACTCTGTCTATAATATCGGTTATGGTAAGGCTGGCGCCTTCTTCATAAGCATACCTTGTGTCACAGTAGGAGCACCTGAGATTGCATCCTGTAAGCCTTATAAAGGTACACGGGAGTCCGGCATAAAGGGATTCTCCCTGTATGCTGTTGAATATTTCGTTGATGATAAGCGACATCGTTTATTTCCGCCTTCCGACTTTTCCCTGATCCCCGGCCCCCTGGACTCCTGACCCTGACGCTTCATATTATACCAGCATGGTTACAGATTGCAAACAACATGAAACGGCATTTGTATATATCGCCAACTTATTGACAATCAAGGATAAATAATATTAGAATAGAATCAAATCAATATTTTATGGTTTGAACAGGAAAAGAGAACGATACCTCCAGAGAAAATATAATGAACAAAATCGGATTATTAAAAAACATTGTTAAGGAGTATTCGTGGGGATCTTATACTGCAATCCCAAAGCTTCTCGGCAAAAGGCCGCTGTACGATAAACCTCAGGCCGAACTCTGGATGGGAGCTCACCCTTCAGGATCTTCCTTGATAAGAACCAAGGGCGGATGGGAGGGCCTCTCCGGCCTTATAAAAAAATATCCGGATGAGATTCTCGGGAAGAATTGCGCAAAAAAATATGGAGGGGAACTTCCTTTCCTCTTTAAGGTAATCGCGGCTTCGGAACCCCTTTCCATACAGGCTCATCCGAACCGGACGATGGCAAAGGATGGATTCAATAGAGAGAACAAACTGGGCATACCTCTCGATTCTTTCAGGAGAAACTACAAGGATGAAAACCACAAGCCCGAATGCGTCTGTGCCCTGACGGGCTTTGAGGCTTTGTGCGGTTTCAGAAATGTTTCTGAAATAGTTCTTCTGCTGAAAAAAGCCTGTCCCGGAACACTTAAAAAACAGATTAATGAGCTTAAAAACAATACGAACCCATCCGGATTAAAATCATTTTTTATTTCCGTCATGACAATGGACAATGACCGGAAAAAGAGCGTTGTTTCAGAGGCTTTTCGAAATTCCGGAATCTTTGCTGATGAAAATCCCGCCTTTAAATGGGTATCGGTCATTGCCGGGAAATATCCTTTGGATATCGGCGCCATAGCGCCCCTGTTTTTGAACTATGTATATCTTGAACCGGGACAGGCCATGTTTATTCAAACAGGCCAGCTTCACACATATCTTGAAGGTATTGCACTGGAACTGATGGCTGATTCCGACAATGTTATAAGAGGAGGGCTGACGCCGAAGCATGTTGATGTCCAGGAGCTTTTGAATATTGTAAAGTTTAAGCGATTAAAAACCTGGATAATTTTGCCGGAGAAAAACCGGAATGAAAGTATTTATGAAACGCCGGCCGGAGAGTTTGTGCTTTCAGCAATAAACGTGACCAATAGTGAAACATATAACAGCCCTGAAAAAAGGAGTGTCGAAATTATTTTATGCATTGAAGGAAGAGCGGTAATTGCCGGTTCGGAGGATGACAAATTTAATATGGCAAAAGGAAAATCCGTTATTATTCCCGCTTCGGTAAAGAAATACAGTATAAGCGGAAAGGCAACTTTATATAAAGCTGCAGTACCTTTATAAAAAGGAT
>CAYVMK010000071.1:0-8403 GCA_964452445.1 uncultured Desulfonema sp.
ACTTTTGTTTTCTGGGTCCCGAAAATGTTTCACATTTTCAAGGACTTTAGTGTGTAGTTTGTCTTTGATTTCGGGATACCAAAAACAGAAAACTTCATCCGCAATCTAAAAATTGCGGTTTTCTGTTTTCTAGTATAATCAAATTCAGTCATTTTATCTCCACTTCAAATTATTACATTTTTGAACAAGAATTTCAAGTTGTTCTCTTGTAAACACATCTAATGGACGAGCTTCTGCGAGAGGATGTTCTGCTAAATCTTTTAATTCAATATGCTTTGTTCGAATAAAAACCTGTTCTAATAATCTTAAAAATTTAAGTTGTGCAGAATTATACTCCTGATTTCTGTCTAAAACAAATTTATCAAACTCCCATTTAATCATTTCTTGTGGATCTGGAAGATCTTTAATTTGAATTAATTCTCTTAAAAATAAAATAAAATCTTTACTTTTTTGAATATTTTCTATACTCCAACCTGGTTTTAATTTTAATAGTTCTTTTTCTAATTCTAATAATTCTTTTGAAGTTATTCCTTCTCCATCTCTTATTTTTTTGATTAATTTATTTTTATAAATAAAATCATCTAATTCTCCATCCTCTTTTAATTGCATTATTTCTTTTTGCACATTAATCGTAAAGTCCGGAGCATTAATTTTGATTAATTTTTTTCTTTCTTCTTCATAAAATATCATTAAAGGAGCAATCTCCCTAATTAAAAAATCAACATCTTCAAAATTAATATCTTCCCAAAAAGGTTCTTTTTGTATCCTTATTACATCATTTCTTTTTTGTTTTATTGCATATAAATTCTTATCCCATATTAATTCGATTCTTTCTAAAACAAAATCTTGAATTTCTGTAATTTTGTCTTTTTTGTTTTCTTTAATATAATCAAAAAGTTTGATACATCGTGAAATAAATGTGTAAACCTTTGAATTTTCTGAAGGAGAATATAAAAGTAAAGGAGTAATATCTTCTTTTAATTCTTGGATATGTTCTTTTAAATCAAATTTTGTTGAGATTATCTTTTTTATTATTTCTTTTTTTTCACTAACAAATGGAGAACCAATATCAATTTTATTTATTGTATCAATAATCTGTTTTTCAATTATCTTTTTTTCTTTATTGTCTAAATTTTTCTTCAATGTTTCTACTTGTTCTAAAAAGATTCTAGTTTTAGCATCATTTCCAGAAGTTTTTTGTTTAATTACATTTAATTTATGTTCCAAAACATTTGACCAATCTCCAAATTTAAAATCTAAAATTAAAAACTCGTTTTTAATATGCTCCCCGGTTTCTGGATTAGAAGGTAACCATTCTTTATTCTCACAAGCAGACAAATTTCTTGTTCCTCTTCCTAACATTTGCCAAAATCTAATCGAAGAGATAACTGGTTTCACAAAAACTAAATTCATAATTTCTGGAACATCTATCCCGGTATCTAAAACCCCTACAGATAAAGCAATTCTAGGATTATCTCTTTTTCCAAATCTTTTAACTTCATCCATATATCGTGATTTATCAGAGGTAATTACTTTAACATCTTTAGATAAATTAGGATATAATTTTTGAAAAATATTTTCCATTGCTTCCGCATGTTTTACACTTGCACAAAAAAATATGCTTTTACAAGGACGAATATCATCCGATTTACGACAACGACCCATAAACTCCCTAATAATTAATTCATTAGTTTTTTCATCTGTAAAAAATTTCTCAAATTTTGAACCCGGTGTTTGAAACTCTTCAGGATTTTCTTCTTGTTCTTTTAATTTTTGTTTTAATTCTTTACTTAATTTTTTACCTTCTATACCTAAAAAAAGAATATTCGTTTCTATGATTTCTGCAACATAAGGAACTAAAACCCCATCATTAACTGCTTCATAATAATCGTATTTTACAGTTGGCTTATCTTTTTCACAATTAAATAATTCAAAAGTATCTTTGGAATCTTCAAAAGACGGTGTTGCAGTTAATCCTATTTTTAATGCATCAAAATATTTTAAAATATCATTATTAGCATCATAATAAGATCGATGTGCTTCATCATAAATAATTAAATCAAAAGCACCCGTTCCAAATTTTTCATAAAACTTTCCCCTTGGTTTTTGTGGAGACATTAAAGTTTGAACAGTAGAAACATAAAATCTGGAAGTATCTGAATATCCTTCAGTATTTAGTTCGCAAATTGGACTATCCGGAAAAAATTTCTTAAATCCTTTTTCTTTTGCTTGATTTCCCAGAGAAATTCTATCTACTACAAACAATACCTTTTGAACATATCCTGCTTTAATAAGTCCATCGATTATAGCCATTGCAACTCTTGTTTTACCCGTTCCTGTTGCCATATTAATTAATGCTTCACGATGACCTCTAGAAAAATGTTCTAATGTAATCTTAACTGCTTCTAAACCTCTTCTTCTATCAATAATATGATTATTTATTTTAATATTTGATGGATCTTTTTTTCTTTTTTCTAAATTAATAATTCTATGCAAATCTCGTTGATTAAAGGGTAATAGAATTTGTCTTTTTCTATCTAAACTATCCACATAGAACCATTGTTTTCCATTTGTTAAAAATATTGGAATTTTGATTCCTATCTTTTTTTCTATTTGATCCCGATATGTTTCTGCTTGTATTTTTCCTTTTTCAATTGAAAAAGATGTTTTTTTACATTCTATTATTGCTAATGGACTTCTATCTTCATCCAATAATAAATAATCAATAAATGTATCAATCCCCCTTTCAATTCCTTTTTCTCTACTAACATATTCTTTAGTTTTAAAATTAGATTTTACGGGATTTATTTCTTCTTTGACATATTGTCCGTTAAATTTCCATCCAACTTTTTCTAATATTGGATTAATCAATTTTTCTCTGGTTTCCTTTTCTGAAAAATTTTCATTCATAAATCAAATAGAATTCTCTTTTTTATAAATATATTTATTCTTAAATATTAAAAAATAAATTTTATCATGGAAAATTTATTTAAAATTTTTCTTAGAAAAATTAGATTTCTTTTAGAAAATTAAAAATAAAAAAACTTTTAGAAAACACAAAAAACAAAATTTTGAAAGAAGCATCATAAGAAGAAGGTAAAATTGTGTTTGTCCAAATATTTTATTTTTAATTTGTGTTTTTTTCACAAGTGTCTTATACAAATTTAATTGGTTAGTTTACATTAAACATTCCGTATAAACTTTGTATATCTCAAGATTTTATAAATAAAATTTTAAAAATATACAAAATTAAATTTGCGGCTGTTAGTAGTTGTCCGCTAAACACGTCGCCGAAGCTTCGTGCGTACACAGCAACTCTATCAACGTCATCTTTTATGACGGCCTCAGTTGTCTCTTTTTGCGGTTTGCTTCGCGCTTAGATGCTTTCAGCGCTTATCAATTATAGCGTAGCTTATCGACATGCCCTATTAGGGCAATCGAAACACCAGAGGCTACAAACGCCCGTTCCTCTCGTACTAAAGCGTCTTTCCACTCAGACAACTAACACACCTAGCAGATATCAAACAAACTGTCTCGCGACGTTCTTAACCCAGCTAACGATCCCTTTTAATGCGTGAACTCCGACACCCTTGGATGCTTGTGCACATCCAGGATAGGAAGAGCCGACGGCGATGTACCAAGCCGCGCCGTCAATATGGACTATCAGGCGCGACGAGCCTGTTATCCTTGGGGTACCTTTTCTGTCATCCATCCGTCCCACAGAAAGACGTGATGGGTTCGCTGTGCCCTGCTTTCGCATCTGCGACATTCTTTGCGTATATCACAGTCAGGCGAGCATTTACCACTGCGCTCTACTCGTGGTTTCCAACCACAATGAGCTCACCATTGGGCCGTCCAGATATTTTTTCTGGACGGTGCCACCCCAGCCAAACTGCCCACATGCTGTTGTCCCCGATTAAGGGTGAGTGGTTTCATATATTATAACTGGTGTTACACTTTTGATCCGCTAAGCCAAGGCTACGCATCATCTCTTCCAGCTACTCTATGTATAAAACATAAAATCACAGCAACAAGCTGCAGTAAAGGTCCACAAGGTCTCCGCTTCCCACTAGGCGTCCCTGGCCTTTGCACCAGGACGGAATTTTCGGAAGCTCGACAGTAGGGACAGTGACCACCTCGTTAAACCATTCATGCAAGTCGCCATTCAGACGACAAGGTATTACGCTACCTTAAGAGCCTCACAGTTAGGCCCGCCGTTTAATGGGCATTAGCTCCCTTGAAAAGGAGTTTCAGACACCACCACTGGGCAGGTCTCACCAGTTGTACGCATCCTTTCGGATTAGCAACTGGCTACGTTTTTGATAAACAGTCGGGCGGTCCTTGTTATTGCAACCTACCTTCGCATTGGATATTTCTATCAACACGAATATAGGCATCGCTTATACCGAAGATACGCGACTAATATGCCGAATTCCCTTACTATCTTTAAGCTTGCAGGTCTTAACCTATTCAGCTAGAGCACTAGTGCAAGTTCTAGGTACGAATACCATACTCAATATTTCTAGTTTTTCACGGACTCTAAGACTCTACTCACTTTCGAAATATATTTTTAAAAAGTTCTCTACATGACGTAACTCCCTTTTTGTATATATATTTCCGTCCTTGCGGATACGTCGAGCATATCTCAAAATGTCGCTAAAAATATTAACGAGCATGGTAGTGCTGGAATATTAACCAGCTATCCGTTTTCATGTACTACAGTTAAGTATACATTTAGGATCGACTAACCCTCAGCTGATCGACAGTGCTGAGGAACCCTTGCTCTTGCGACCCTTGCAGTTTTCATGCAAGTATGATCCTACTATTGCCAAGATTCTCATTACTATTCGGTCCACACCTTCTCACAAAGATGCTTCTGCCCAAACAGTACGCCGGTTTACCTGAATTATCATTACGATAATCACCGAGGTCTCGGTAATTAACTTAGCCCCGTCAATTTTCAGTGCTCTGATTCTCAATAGGTGAGCTGTTACGCTTTCTTTAAAGGGTGGCTGCCTCTGAGCCTACCTCCCAACTGTCTCAGAATCAAAACTCCTTTCAGAACACTTAGTTAATATTTAGGGACCTTAACCTCGGTCACTCTTGTTCGAGTCTCGGACTAGGAACTTACTCCCCAGCCCTGGTTCTAAAGCTGCATTGTTAACAACTTCGGAGTTGGACTGAGCACCGACACTGGTAGGTGCCTGCATGTTCAATCCGTCGCTCTACATCATTAACTAACTAACTTCAGACTATACCCTGGTATATGTCAACCGGAACCAGCCAACGCCAGATTCGATAGGCTTTTCACCCCTAATCACAAGTCATCAAAGCACTTGCCCGTAGCATTTGTTCGGACCTCCATCTCCCGTTGGGGCGACTTCATCCTGCTCGAGATTAGTTCATCTGGGTTCAGGTCTAAGATAATTGACTTACGCCTATTAGGACGCTACCCCTCATTGCTTGCGGGTATTTGCTTTCGCTATGGCTTCGTCTCATAGAGACTTAACCTCGCCAATTATATTAACTCCTTGGCTCGTTTTCCAAAACGCACGTTACAACTCCTTAAAAGCAGTAACTAACCATAACTATTAGATTTCAGGTCTTTTAACTCTCTGCTAAGAGTACTTTTCAACATTCCCTCGCGGTACTAATTCGCTATCGGACTTAAATCCATGTTTAGAATTGGCACTCAGTTGTGCCGTCTTCAGACAACCAATCCAGGTTGCCCTACTCTTGATACTAGAAATCTCCATAACTCCTTTTATTTACGAGGCTATCACTCTCTATGGCCAATCTTTCCAGACTGTTAAACTAAGAAGTCCCAGAAGTACTCTAGTCGCTCCACATCTCCCTATTTTTTCAAATAGGGATTCGGTTTGTTCTGACCCCTTTTCGCTCGCTGTTACTAAGGGGATCACTAGTTGTTTTCTTTTCCTGCCGGTACTAAGATGTTTCAATTCCCGGCGTCAGCTTTCCTCTCGGAATATAGCTTTTGGCTATGTGTTTCACATTCGGAGATTCTTGGATCAATGCTTGCTTGCAGCTCCCCAAGACTTATCGCAGCTTGCCACGTCCTTCTTCGCGATTTAAACCAAGCCATCCTTCTAATAGTATTGTAGGATATTTAATGTGCTAACTAACTAAATTTGTTAAAACTTAAACAAACTTTTAACCTTCTTCTTATGATGCCTCATATCAATATTATTGATCGGCTCGACCCCCAAAAAAATTTTGGGAGCGTCATCGTTAATAATTTCAAAACATTTTGAAGGTTTTGAATATGAAATAATATTTTTGATATTATTTTATTGCTTTTTGTCGACAATATTTTGCATTTTTATTTTATTTATTGCAATTCATCGTACAATTCATCGACGGTGATTACGATGATTTTATGATGTTGGTTGATTTTTCTTAATTTATTAAATATTAAGATGGTTTCACTGGTAGAAAGCTTCGAGAGAGATTTTTTCTCTTAATTCCATGTTTTGTAATATAAAAGGAGGTGATCCATCCGCAGGTTCCCCTACGGATACCTTGTGACAACTTAACCTTCCTTGTCTTACAAAAATTCCTCCATTGCTGGCATCATCAAAGCAAAACTCGGATGGTTTGATGGGCGGTGTGTGCAAGGAGCAGGGACATTATTCACCGGACGTTGCTAACATCCGATTACTAGGAATTCCAACGTCATGAGCCTGAGTTTCAAAGCTCAATCTGGACTAAGACGAGATTTAGGGGATTAGCTTTGCTTTTCAGCATTGCGACTCATTGTTCTCGCCATTGCCGCGCGCGTGTCACCCAGGGGATTCGGGGCGTACTCACCTATCGTTGCCTGCACCTTCCTCTCCCTTGCGGGAGCAGTCTGTATAGTGTGCACCAGTACATGGTTGCAACAATACACGCAGGTCTCGCCTGTTAACTGATTTGACAGATCATCTCACGACACAGGCTGACGACGGCCATGCACCTCCTCTCAGCGTGTCAGGTAAGCCCTTCAGACTGACCTTCATTCTGCTGTCGCTCCTGGTAAGGTTCACGGGGTAGAATCTAATTAAACCGCACGCGTCACTCCTTGTAGTGCTCCCCCGCCAATTCCTTTAAGTTTCTGCCTTGCGGCTGTACTCCCCAGGTAGTAGACTCTACGCCTTCGCTACAACACTGCCACCTCTCTAAGAGGTCACAATGTTTAGTCTACAGTGTTTACAGCCAAGACTACACGGGTATCTAATCCGTTTTGCGCCCTTGGCCTTCATTCCTAACCGTCAGAACTGTTCTCGTAATGTGCCTTCGCTAATTGTTAGTCCAGAAGAGATTAGAACATTTTACCGTTACCTCTTATGTACTCATTACGCCTCCCAGTCTCTAGCCTTATAGTATTCTGCGCAGCCGTTAGATTAAGCCTAACGATTTAACACAGAACTTATAAAACCAGCTACGAATGTTTTAGACCCAATAAAAGCGAGTCCCACTCGGGTCGTCGGGATTACCGCGGCTGCTGGCACCGATCTTACCCAACCCTTATTCGCCATCCTTTTTAAAGATGACAAAAGTGTTTCATAAAGAAACACACTCAGAATTCCTCTCTCACACTTGCGTGCATTGGAGAATTTTCGCGCCTGCTGCACCCCTTAGGGCTAGAACTGATGTCTCAGAGTTCTTCTGGGGGCTCCGTCTTTCAACGCCCCTACTGATCATTGCCTTGTTGAGTATTTACCTCAACAACTAGCTAATCAGCCGCAGTCCCATCCTCAAACCAAAGTTTAAATGATAATGCATTCCAGCAAATATCACCTATCCACGTTTACGCTCAGTTTCCCGAGAATATCATGGATTTGAGGGCAGGTTGACTACGTGTTACTCAGCGGTTCGCCCTTCTTGCGAAGTAACTTGCATGGCTTAGTCGAATTCTGATAGCGGCACTCTTCAGCAGGATAAACTGAAATTGTGAAATAAGCCGCAAAACTTAAAGAATCATCGAGAAAAACAATATTCCTCATCAATTATAAATCATTAATTAACTATTAAATTAACTGTCTATAAATAGAAGTATTTTAAATAATTACCGTCAATATAATTTCAGAAATTATAAATTTCTCTGAAGGAAGCCTTCCAACATCATACCCTAATGAGAGATAGTTAGCAATAAACTATTGTTAATATTAAGGCACTCATTCAGTGAAACCATTTTAATACTTTTTTGAAGTTTTGGAACGTTTATAAACCTTTTGGTTTTACCTGACGAAAACATCTAGATTGATTAATCAAATAAAACCGAATAACTGAAAGGTTTATAAACGCAAAAAAGTTTTAACTAATACATATTAAATTTATCGACGAAAATTAAAAAATGAACATTATAAAAAATAAAAAAAATACCTTACCTTACAAAAATAATTT
>CAYVMK010000072.1:0-8382 GCA_964452445.1 uncultured Desulfonema sp.
TCATGGATGTATTTTCATAATCGCTTGTCAAGGCATGCCAGTCTGCAATGAAATAAAAGCAGTCGTATTCATCCTGCATACTGACCCAGTTTAAAAGCGCGCCGTGAAGGTTGCCCAGGTGTAGCGGACCGGTAGGTCTCATTCCGCTCAATATTCGTTTTTTCCCCGTCATTTAGATCTCTCGTATGAAATATCAAAATATACTTATTCGGTCAGCCCCCTAGAAGGAAGCTTGCGATAGGTATTGTAAAGAACCTGATAATTGTATCAATAAGGCCTGTAAACAGAAAAACAATTATTATTATCATTCCGTAACGCTCTATCCTCGCATATTGGATTCTCATCGGGGCAGGTAAAAACATGGAGAGAATCCTGCTCCCGTCAAGCGGCGGGATTGGTATGAGATTAAAGACCACCAGCAAGGAATTGATTATGACGCTGTATTTAAGCATATAGTTTACATCCCCGATGGCGGCGATAATCCTAGGATCAAGCAGGCTTTTTTCATACTGCACAAGAAATTGGAAAAGAATGCCCGAAACAACCGCTATAGCAAGATTTGTCACTACTCCGGCGGCTGAAACGATGATTGTTCCTTTTCTGTAATTCCTTAAAGCGGCAAAATTGACGGGCACCGGTTTTGCGTAGCCGAAAATAAACGGGGAGTTCATGAATACAAGCATCACCGGCAGTAAAAAAGAACCTACAAAATCAAGGTGTTTTAACGGATTTAATGTAAGTCTCCCCGCAAGTTTTGCGGTAGAGTCTCCCATTCTGTAAGCAGCGTAACCATGAGCGACTTCATGGGCGGTTACTGAAAAAATAAGGGGGACCAGCATTAAAATTATTTTATATATGTCAAATTCCTGGTGCATGATTCTGTATAAAATTCAGCTCATCATTTTTCGTTTTAAGCAGTCCGTTCAGTTTGGCGTCGAGGGCTGCCTGCAATATATCCTTGTACAGGGGACCCGGTTCAAGCCCCAGCTTTTTTAAATCTCTTCCGGATACAGATAGCTTTGTCATCCTCAGCTGTGTTACGAAAAATGAAATCGCCTTTTTTACCCTTTCGTATTTTGTAACCGCCATCATGTAGAGGATAAGCTCGATCCTGAATACGGAAAGCAGTTTATAAAGCATGTCGTTTGTTATGGATTTATCCGTTTCAAGCCTGTACAGGCATCTCTCCGCCTCAAACCGCTCTTTGCAGAAAATGATCTGAAGTTTTGGAGCAATTTCAAACCGGGCGCATGCCTCTTCCGATACGCTCATTTTACCGTGCCGGAAGAGCGCCAGAAAATAAACGGCCCACTTCATATAGGATTCCTCGAGAAAAAGCAAATCATGCCATGAAAGAACCTGCCTGACCGAGTCCAGAGATGAAACAAGCTCTTTATTTAATGTTACTGAAGGATCGATTACCTTGAGCAGATCATAATCATTCAGCCTTATAATTGATGATGACGGATTCTCCTCTTCAAGAATCTGGCGAAGTTCCGAAAAAACCCTTCTCCCGCTTAAACGCTTGAAAAAATCCATTTTTACCGCGTTTTCTATAAGCCCTGATGTCAGTTTTCCGATTGTAAAACCGAACCGCTGCTCAAATCTTATTGCCCGGAAAACGCGGGTGGGATCTTCCACAAAGCTCAAGTTGTGCAGGATTTTTATCGCTTTTTCTTTTATATCTTTCTGGGCTGCAAAAAAGTCTATGAGGGTTCCGAATCTTTCGGGATTTAACTGGATTGCCATGGTATTTATTGTAAAATCCCTCCTGAAGAGATCAAGTTTTATGGAACTCATTTCAACAGTAGGAAGGGCTGCCGGAAACTTGTAATATTCCATCCTTGCGGAGGCGACGTCAATTTTGAACCCGTCCGGGAAGACGACGACCGCGGTTCCGAATTTCCCGTAAATATGCACTCTTGCCCCAATCATTGGCGCATATTTTTTTGCAAATGCGATGCCGTCGCCTTCAATGACAATATCCACGTCCTCATTGTTTCTGTACAGAAGAAGGTCGCGGACGAAGCCGCCTATGACATAGGCTCCACAGCCGATTTCATCGGCGACTTTGCCTATGGTTTTCAATATGTCGATAATGCGTTTTGAAAGGCGCTCTTCCATGAACTTTACAATATTTCTTGTTCTGGCGTGAGCCTGTCCTCTTGGCTGGTCCGAAAGTTCGGAATAATTCTGCTGAGACTGCCTGACGAGTATATTTAAAAGGTCTGTCCGCGTTAACACGCCGATTATATTACCGTTATCTATAACAGGAAGGATGCGTTGCTTGTTTTCAATTATTTTGTTCTGAATTTCCGTAAGCTCGGCGTCCGGTCCTACCGAAGCCATTTCGGTTGTCATATATTCCCTGACCTGGACATGATCCAGTTTGTGATAAAGCGCTTTTTCGATAACCTGCCTCGTTATATAACCGAGCAGATTTTCCCGCCCGTCGTTCTTCTCCGTAACCAGAAGGGCATTTACATTATAACGGGTAAGAAATCCGCTTGCATCCCTGCATGAAATCTCACCGCCGACGGCAATTGCAGGAGAAGACATAAGCTGCCTTGCCGTTCTTCTTGCCCTGATTTTTCCGTACAGAATTTCGATGAGTTTCTGTTCAATCTGCGCAAGAGTTTCCCCTTTTATTGTTGCCGATGCGGCAAATGTATGTCCTCCGCCGCCAAGAGGAGCTGTGATTGCGCCGGCATCCACTTCAGTTACCCTGCTTCTTGCAACCAGGTACACCTTGTTTTCCATTAGGGCGAGGGCAAATATGGCATCCATGTTTTCCATCCTTGCCATCTTGTGGACGAGAAATGCAAAATCATTTATATATGTATCTGTCGATATGGTTGTAATGACGACTTCAATGCCGTTTATATTATGCCTGGTCGATGCCTGGATCATGTCATTTAAAAGAGAAATCTGTTTCGGACTTATTTCCCGTGAAATGAGATTGGAGATTATGTTCAGGTTGGCTCCTTTTGAAAGTAAAAAAGCCGCCGCTTTAAAGTCATCCTCCGTGGTTGAAGGAAATGTAAAAGAGCCTGTATCCTCGTATATGCCGAGGCACATTATCGTTGCTTCATCAGCCGTGATTTCAATTCCTTTTTCTTTCAATATCCCGGCAAGTATCGCAACTGTTGAACCGGTCTGACGGTAAACTTCAAAATCGCCTTTTATATCATTTGAAGCAGGCGGATGGTGGTCGTATATGTGAATATCGATATCGTCGCGTTCAAGAAGCGATGAGAGCTTTCCGATTCTGCCAGGCTGGCGCGTATCCACCATTACTATACGTCTGACATTTGCAAAATCGATCTTTTTCATATCGGCCATGTTAAAAAGATATACCATCGACTCCACAAAGAAATTTCTCAGGTTTTTTTCCTGTGAGCCGGGGAAGACGACAAGAGATCCTGGATAGAGTTTCTGCGCTGCAAGCATGGAAGCTATTGCATCGAAATCCGCATTTATATGCGTTGTTATGATCGTGAGTTCTTTATTATCCAAGTGTTCTCGCGCTTTCATCACAATTTCCCTGATTTATGCCGACTCCCGGCTTTACCAAATCCTGATACGAGTTATAACAGCGTAATAATTTTATAAAACCCCGATGAACACGAATCAGAATAAGCCGATAAGATTATATTTATTTCCTTCTTCGTGCTCTTCGTGGTTAAAATCATACTTTTACGAAGCCGTCATATTTTAAATTTTATCATATACATATATAGGATAGTTTATCAAGCTCAAGATATTATATAAATCTGTTGTCGTTTGTTTCAGATTATGTTATAAAGCCAAAGATTTTGATGGATTAGTGTGTAAATGAAGAATAAAATAAATTCCGGATACAGGTATATTTTCGGCCCTGTACCGTCAAGGCGGCTCGGTGTGTCACTCGGTGTGGACCTTTTACCGGCGAAAATCTGCACCCTTGACTGCATATACTGTGAATGCGGGAAAACAAAAACGCTTACAACCGGCAGAAAAGAATATGTTCCTGCCGGGAAGGTTGAATCCGAGATAAGGGACTATTTGTCAGGAATCCCTGATCTCGATTATATTACGTTTTCCGGTTCAGGCGAGCCGACTCTCCATAGTTGCATTGGAGAGCTGATTAAAATTTTGAAATATGATTATCCCCGTTACAGGGTTGCTCTGCTGACCAACGGAACCCTGCTATATGAACCGGCAGTTTTAAAGCAGGTTCTTGCTGCGGACCTTGTTAAGGTTTCACTGGACGCTGGATCGATTGAGAGTTTTGTCCGAATAAACAGACCTCATAGTACTCTTGAACTCTCTAAGATAACAGACGGCCTGATAAATTTCAGGAATATTTATTCAAAAGAATTATGGGTTGAAGTCTTTCTTGTTAAAAATATTAATGATAATGAGATTGAGCTCGAAAAGATTAAAGATTTTCTTAAACTGATAAGACCCGACAAAATTCATCTGAATACTCTTGACAGGCCAGGAACGGAAAACTGGGTTGAAGCGGTTGAAAAATCAGTTATGGAGAATACCGCCGGATATCTTGAAGATGCCGCGCTTATTTATAAACCTGAAAAAGCAGGCATGATTTTCGGGAAAAATATAAATGAGTTTATCCTCTCCACCGTTAAGAGAAGACCATGTACGGCGGAGGATGTTTCGCATATATTGAATATAGATGAGAATGAAGCTGAAAAACATCTTGATATTCTTTCTGAAAGAGGGGAGATAGAAAAAAAATGCATGCCAAGAGGGGTATTTTATTTTAAGAGGCACTAGATAAGGACTGCCGCATGATTCAGGTGAAAAGAATCAAAATTTACCTGATCCGTAAAGCAGTCAATATTATTTGATTTCAGTTTGTTTTAAATAGCAAGGAGGGCGATTATGCCTGTTTATCAATGGACGGGGAAGAACAAGAAAGGCAAGACCCTGAAAGGGGAGATGGAAGTCTCCAATGAGGAGGCTGTTAAGGCCAGGCTTAGTAATCAGAAGATAACGCCCATAAAAATTAAAGTGAAACCGAAGGATGTTTTCGAAAACATCGCTTTTCTCCAGCCCAAAGTCAAAGAAGCGGATATCATCCTTTTTTGCAGACAGTTTTCCACCATGATAGACGCCGGCCTGCCGATTATACAGTGCCTCGATATTCTCCAGTCTCAGCAGGAGAACAAAACTTTCAAGATAATGTTAAAGAAGATAAAGGAGTCGGTTGAAAGCGGTTCAACCCTGGCTGAAGCCTTGAAGAAATATCCTGATAACTATGATGATCTTTTTGTTAATATGATTGCCGCCGGTGAAGCAGGCGGTATTCTGGATACGATTTTGCAGCGTCTTTCGGCATACATGGAGAAAGCTGCAAAACTCAAGTCGCAGGTCAAGGGCGCAATGGTTTATCCTGTCGTCACCCTGGTTATAGCAGCCGTCGTACTTATAGTAATTCTTGTTTTCGTCATTCCGGTATTTCAGGAGATGTTTAAGGATTTTGGAGGAGAGCTTCCTCTTCCAACCCAGATAGTCGTTAATATGAGCGAGTTTGTTAAAAGCAAGGTTCTTTATCTCATAGGTGGAATAATTCTTTTTGTCATTGCCTATAAAAAATTTTCCAAAACGGAAAAAGGCCGTATAATACTTGATGATCTTTTTCTCAGGTTGCCTGTTTTCGGAACTCTTTTACGTAAAGTTGCGGTGTCCAAGTTCACGCGGACGATGGGGACCATGCTTTCAAGCGGGGTCGCGATACTGGAGGCGCTTGATATAGTTGCAAAGACAGCCGGCAACAAGACGATCGAGAAAGCAGTATATGATGTTAAATCCGGTATTTCGGAAGGCCGCACAATGGCAGATCCTCTTTTGGAAAGCGGTGTTTTCCCATCGATGGTATGTCAGATGATCTCTGTAGGCGAATCAACCGGCGCACTCGATGCGATGCTTGGAAAAATAGCTGATTTCTACGATGAAGAGGTTGACCAGGCGGTTGAAAATCTTACCGCATTGATAGAACCTTTCATGCTGGTCTTCCTTGGTGTTACAATCGGAGGTCTTGTCATAGCCATGTATCTGCCGATATTCAAGATGGCCGGAGCTGTAGGCGGTTAATGGTATTTTATGGGTAAAAAACCCGATCTGAGAGTAAATATCGGAGGGCTTTCACTCAGAAACCCTGTCATGACCGCTTCAGGGACATTCGGTTACGGGGAGGAGTTCAAGCCTTTTGTCGATTTGAACAGGCTTGGGGCAATAATAGTAAAAGGTCTGTCCCTTGAACCTTCAAAAGGGAACAAGCCTCCCCGCATAGCCGAAACCCCATGCGGGATGCTGAATGCCATCGGTCTTGAAAACATAGGAATCGAGGCTTTTGTTGAGAAAAAGCTTCCTTTCCTGAAAACTCTTTCCACGCCGACCATTGTAAACATATACGGCAAAAGTATAGATGAATACTCCGGGATGGCGGAACGGATAGAGGAGATCGATGGGATATCCGGGATAGAGGTTAATATATCCTGCCCGAATGTAAAAAAAGGCGGCATCGCCTTCGGGGTTAACCCGAAATCCGCCTATGAAGTTACAAAGGCGGTGCGGGAAAAAACATCCAAAACTCTTATCGTCAAGCTTTCCCCGAATGTCACCGACATTTCGGAAATTGCTGTGAGCGCGGTTGATGCGGGAGCAGATTCCCTGTCTCTGATAAATACTATAACGGGTATGTCTATAGATATCAATACAAGGCGCTCCAGACTTGCCAATATTACAGGAGGGCTTTCAGGGCCTGCAATCAGGCCGATTGCCCTGCGGATGGTGTGGCAGACGGCGCAGAAGGTGAAAGTGCCGGTAATAGGCATAGGGGGAATTGTCTCTGCTGAAGACGCAATTGAATTTTTTATTGCAGGCGCGACGGCAGTTCAAATAGGTACGGCCAATTTTGTGAACCCCATGGCAACTATTGAAATAATGGAAGGGATAGAAAAATATCTGGCGGATAGAAACATTTCATCTCTTTCTGAAATTACAGGCACACTTGATACGGAGAATTGAATATTAACAATGAAGAGGAAGGTTTTTTAATGAAAAGATTTTTATTTTTGCTGGTTGCGTTTGTTTTTCTTGCCGGAGGCGCTGCATTTGCGGATGAACTTAAGGTCGGGGCAAAAGCTTCGGACTGGTCTTTTAAGGATTCAGACGACAAGGTATTTACCATGGAATCCTGGGCGGAAAAGGTGCTTCTTGTAACTTATGTCGATCCTGATGAATCGGACCTGAACGAACATTTTACGGATGCCATGAAGAAAGCAAAAGATGACGGCATTCTTAAGGAGGAAACTTACAAGGGAATCGGCATTGCCGATTGTGCCGCCACATGGAAGCCGGATTTTGCAATCAGGGCCATAGCCGGAAGAAAGGCAAAAAAGTACAATACAACAATTCTTTTCGACATTGATGCATCATTAAGAAAAGCCTGGGGTCTTGGAAAAGATACTTCAAACGTCATTCTTCTGGACAAAAACCGCGTTTGCAGGGTAATTGTCCGCGGACGCGTTCCCAATGAAAAGGTTGCGGAAATTGTAAATCTGGCAATAGATCTTCAGAAAGAATAGACGACGAAGCCATTCAATGTTGATGGTTTCTTAAAAAGGACAATTTTTACCACGAAGGTCACGAAGAGCACGAAGGACGGAATAAATATATAGTCAATTCGGCTTCTTTTGCTTCGCGCTCTTCGTGGTTTTATAAAGCTCTTTTACGAGATCGGCAACGTTCGCTCGTTACGCTTACTGAACAGTTCACTTGCTTCCCGGCAGTTAATTATGCTTCTATATAATTTCCGGAGTCTTTTGCGGATGGTTTTTAAGATATTCAAGCCTGTTTAAGCCGTTGATGTATGCCCTGGCGCTTGCTGTAATGATGTCCGGATCGGCGCCCCTTCCAAGCGCAATAAGTCCGTTTTCGCCCAGACGAACAGTTACTTCACCCTGGGCGTCGGTTCCGCCTGTAATTGCGCTTACTGAAAATCTCAGCAATTCCGAAGTTGTTCCCGTCAAAGATGCAATCGTTTTGAAAGCCGAATCAATCGGTCCGTTTCCGTATGCCGCGCCTTTTACCGATCTTCCGTTTATTGAGAGCTTGACGCTTGCCATCGGAAGAACTGTAGTCCCGCTTATGACATGAAGGTATTCAAGCATGAATGTGTCTGCGGTGCGAAGAATTCCTTCAGCTACAAGAACTTCAAGGTCTTCATCAACAACATTTTTCTTTTTATCCGCCAGTTCCTTGAATTTTAAGAATACAAGTTTCAGTTCATCGTCTGAAAGATCATATCCGAGATCTTTAAACCGGAAACCATCGGACTCAGCGCACGCAAACTCGTTCTAGGAAAACATTCGG
>CAYVMK010000073.1:0-8287 GCA_964452445.1 uncultured Desulfonema sp.
TTCCTCAAGATTCGCGCGCCTTGCATAATGAGCTTTTTACTTTGCCGTCTGTATTGTGACTTGTTACGATTTTATAAATCCTTTACTCACATTGAAATATTGATGAACAGACGCAGTGGAACAAATGCCTCCGCAAACTGCACCCGCCCCTGGATCCCGCGAAAGACGGCCGTAGAGCGGACGATGTCCGTGATGGCCAGCCCCTCGATATTGGTCTTCTGCGCCTGGGAACGGTGCGCCAGGAGCATGGCGACTTTATCGTCAAGGGTCTCCTTGATGTCCACGAAAACGGCGGGAGAAAAATTCTGGGTCGTCGGTCCTTCATAAAAAAGAACGTTCCGGACATAGCGTGTCGCTGAAATCGCGGCCTTGGCCAGTGCGCGATGGTCCTGGTGGGTGTCGTCTTCATAATGGGCAAAAATGAAGTCGGGGGCGATTTTCTTCAGCACGACCTCGATGTCATGGACCATCTGGTTCATATGAGGCGTAAGCAGCGTGTCCTTGTACCCACCCCAGATCAGTTCCCGGGGTTTGAGTATCTTCGCCGATTTTCTTTGCTCCTTTTTTCTGATAGAGCCCTCCCCACCCATGTGACCTTCAGTCATGACGAGCAGGTAGATGTCGTGGCCGTTTCGCGCGTATTTGGCCAGGGAACCGGAGCAACCGGCCTCAATATCGTCCGGATGGGCGCCGATGGCTAAAATTTTCAATTTCTCTCCTTTTAGCAGTCTTTGCATAACATGCCCTTTAAGGCTGGCATAGGCAGCCCCTTAATCAGATGTTGTGCAAAGCTCTCCTCTAAGAATTTTCAAACTCTCCCGGCCGTGGTTGAAAAGCAGGTCAACAACCGACATAAACGGCTCAAAATCACCGAAAAGCTGGTTGTAAACGGGATGTTCGTACCCCTGGAAAATGACCTTTATGCCATTTTGGACATATTTCGCCATATCCATGTATCCCCTTCCCCCGCTTCCAGCCAGATATGTATCTCCATCAAAATGTTTTGTAAGGGCAATCAGTCTGTCGTCGGGATCTTCGGAAAATTCTCCAAGTTCAGAGGCAATATAAATTGGCGTCTTAATGCCCAGAATTCCGGCAAGTCTCTTGACCGCATGAATATTCAGTAAAGATATGTATTGCCATTTCGATGAAAATATCTCTTCAAAAAATTCTTCGAGCAAAGACCAGCATGGGGCCTTTTTATAATTCGAGATAATTGCCTGCCTCTGACGGCGCTGCCATTTATCCCTGCTATTGATTTCAACCTCGTTAATCAACTGCGGATATTTATACATAACAGGAACGGTCAGCCATTGCAAGCCGTTTGCAGTCTTAATCCTGTTCCGGTTCTGCCACTCATTTTTCTTGAACTGAACATTATCAAGGAGAACAAAGATATCCGCCCTCTTAATCTTATCGAAATAACCAAGCCACGGCATATACTGAGGCTGGTGCGCTGAAATTATCATTTTTACAATATTATTCCTTCCTTCGTGTTCTTCGTGCCCTTCGTGGTAAAAAATGAACTTTTTACGAAGCCGATGCGTTTATCCCTCAAACTTCACGAATATAGGATTGGAAACGAGCGCACCGCACCCGCTCATATCCATTCTGTAATATATCTTCTTGCCGGGCTGAAAGTATTTATCGTCATAATCAATCTGCATCGGCAAAGTTCCTTCAAAGGTCTGGATCAATTCACCGGATCTTATCAATCGCACTTTTACCTTTTTATCCGAAATCTCATTCGACGAAAGGGATATCCTGATCCTGGGACTCTCTTTCAACTTGATTTCATCCCCTGAAACCCCCTTGTTTGCGCCATCAGGTGAGGAAACAGAAAACTCATCAAGCCTGACAAACTGCGGATAACTGCCGCGGTATGCATACATTTTTCCATTTTTCAGGGCCTCCAGCACACCTTTCCTGTTTTTTTCCCGAAGCAGAAAAACTGTCGGATAATTCCCCATTTTCTCCCCGCTCTCTCCTTCCTCATGAAAATCCGCCGTAGATATTCCCCAGACCGGTCTGCTTCTTATTCCATCACAATATGCAGTTAAAACTCTGTCCCAGGCATTCCCCGGTTCCGTAACAGTTATGTTCTCCCCGTAAAGAGCGGCAAACCCCGTATAACCCACAGATTCTTCCAGCGCCTCCGGATGAGGAGGAGTGTCAACCCTGATCGGTCCCATCTTTCTGATGCCCGATTTCGTTTCAGGATAGTTCCAGAAGGTCAGCCCTCCCCGCAAATTTACGTAATCTACAAGAAGCTGATAAGGGGCCATCCCCTGGTCGCCATGATACTGATCAAAAGGAGAACTCCTGAAAGGATTGCTGTCGGCAATAAAAGCCACGCTCAAAACAAAAACAATTATCCCTGTTATCCTGTAAAATCCCCTCCACTTTATCAGATAAATGGAAACCGCAAGAGAGCACAGAAATAAAAGGATGCCGGGAAGAACGATGCCGGTGTATTCTGTACCGGCGCCGTTGTGTAAAATCGGAAGGCTTTCATAATCCCCGGGGTTATCCATGCCTATGGTCAGAATTCGTTTTTCATGGTTATGCGCGGTGAGATTTTTTTTAAAGTACGAACCCGTCCAGTAATAAAAAGCGGCGGACTCCGAACCGGGAATTAAAATCATATCCGGAAACTTTTTCTGCGCTTTTCCGATTGAATCCAGATAAGTCTTTGCGCCCTGCTTGTTGACTGAATTCAACTCGACCTTTTTTTTAACGATATTTCTGAAAGGCGGAAGGCCGTATTCCATGACCACCCTGTCGTGGTCATTGATAACAAGAACTTCAAATCCCCTCTCCTTTGACATTCTTACAAGGGTTTCCACATCATAAGTTCCATCACTGAAAGTGCTGCGGATATCAATCAGACCGGGAACCAGCTCATAATCGGAGCCGTATGAATAAACGAAAAATAACAGAATTACCAATCCAGCGATTACGATATGGGATGTTATTCTACAAGCTTTTCGCAATCTGTTTCCTTTCCAACATCTCCTCATAAAGCTTATCAATTTTTTTTACCATTGCATCCGCGCTGAAATCAGGCGCTCTCTTTTTTCCATTATCTCCCATTTCTCTCATCTTATCCGGACGCTCGATGAGATTTATTATCGTGGCGGAAAGGCTTCCGACATCTCCGGGAGGAACCAGAAAACCGTTTATGCCGTGAACGACAAGATCAGGGATACCCCCGATATCACTTGCCACAATCGGTTTCCCCAGTGCCATTGCCTCAACAAGCACCCTCCCCATCCCTTCGTTGATAGATGGCAGTACAAACAGATCAAATGCAGACATCATTTCAGCCACATCCGGCCGCCAGCCTAAAAATTTAACCTTCTTTTCCAGCCCGAAGCGAGATGCCATTTTTTTCAGGTCTTCAGAAAGCTCGCCATCGCCTAAAAACACAAAGGTTGTATTCGGCCTCGCATCCAAAATGTTTCCTGCCGCTTCGATCAAATATTTGTGCCCCTTGACAGCTGTGAGTCTGCCGACCGTGCCGACAACCAGATCCCCCTCGAATATCCCCAGTTTTCTTCTCATGGCCGCAGGATCAACAGACAGATTTGAAAATCTATCCAACTTGATTCCACTATGCACAACCGAGAACTTATCCCCGGAGGCAATGCGGAAGTGAAGATGATCATTTTTTTCCTGCTCTGTCAGCGCAATAATTTTATCCGTAATGAAAGCCGTAATTTTTTCAAGAATAATATAAAATGCCGTCTTCAATCCGCCGAAGTACCCCCAGAATACGTGGCCGTGAGGTGTATGGATAATGATCGGAACTCCGGCAAAAAACGCCGCCCACCTGCCCAAAATACCCGCTTTCGAGGTATGGGTATGTACAATATGGGGATATTCATGCCGCATTATTTTAATAAGCGCAAAAAAGGTCTTAATATCATTCATAGGCGACAGTCTTCTAACAAGACCCGGTATGGTCAGAATCCTAACCCCGCAGATTTCAGCTTCTTTGATGCTTTTTTCCACCGCCGAAGCTTCATCTTCCGCCATGCCTGACTCATTGGAAAGCCCTTTAACCAAAAGGACATCATATATTTGCTTATCAAGCCCCCCCGCAGTTAAAAGAGTATTCTCGGCAGAGCCACCCTTATCCAGACGGGTAATGATATGAATAACTTTAATCTTCATTAGTAATTACTTAGCCGCAGATTCACACAGATGAACGCAGATAGATTTAAATACAAAGAAATAACAGATATTATTCTTAGAAGTTTTAAAGAAAAAATATCCGTGATGATCAGCGTAGATCGGTGGCTGAATAGTTACCTTCAATATTGCCGCCCTTCCATATAGCGTGAAAGCCAGACCTGGAATGCGATCAGGTTCCATAGTTGCCATGAAGTGTCGGAACGATTCGACACGAGCAGGTCTATCAGTTTTTTGACCGACGGGTAATTTAAAATCCCATCGCCGGCGATTCTCTCCTCCGACAGATTCTCTTTGATAAGATAATGCAGATCCGACTTCAGCCATTTGCTCACAGGCATCTCAAAACCCCGTTTTGGCCTGTTGTGCAGAGATTTCGGAAGTATATCCTTAAATGCTTCGACAAAAACGTATTTACTGCAGCCATGCCTTATCTTCCATTCGCCCCCGATCTTAAATGCCTGTTCGCAGAACCTGTGGTCAAGGAGGGGAACGCGCACCTCCAGCGAATGGCGCATGCTCATCATATCCACCTTATGGAGCATATCCGAGGGCAGGGAGATTTTAAAGTCGGCGTAAAGCATCCGGTTTATATTGTCGGCCGGCAAATAATTCAGCGCAGAGGCGAACATAATTTCCGCTTCCTGATCTTCTGCCTGATATGCATCTTTCAGAAGCGCCTTTTTACTCTCCGGACTGAAAAGTTCATTCCAGGAATAAATCCGATCCGTGAAAGAGTCTTTTGCGCCACGTAGAAATTTCTTGATCCTTCTTACATGTTCCCCGTATCTGCTGTCACGGGAATCGGGAAGGGAGCGGATGAACGGCTCCAGAACTCCCGTCCTAATTAACTTTGGGATCAGACTGTAGCGGCTATGCCATTGCTCCCCTTTGTACATGCGGTAGCCTGCAAAAAGTTCATCGCCGCCGTCTCCGGAGAGAGCGACGGTGACATCACGGGCAGTCTCGCGCGCGACCACATAGGTGGGCACGGCGGAGGAATCGCCGAACGGTTCATCCAAGGATTCAAGAACATTAGGGGCAGTTTTGATCATATCCCCTGAACTCAGCATGATTTCATGATGTTCAGTTTTATGAAACGCCGCAACTTCACGGGCATAAACGCATTCATCATACATCGGCATGTCTTTATAACCTATGGAATAGGTTTTGACCGGACGGGATGAATTGCGGGCCATCATGCCCACGATAACACTCGAATCGATGCCGCCGCTTAAGAACGCCCCGAGGGGAACATCGGCTATCATCTGGCCGCGGACGGCTTCCTCCAGGGTACTGAACAGTATCGCCTTTGTCTCTTCAAAATTTTGGGCATCCGTTGCGGCGGAATGCTCTCCGGAAGCGATATCCCAGAACCTTTCTTCCTTGAGCGCTCCGTCGCAAACCGTAAGGATATGACCGGGGCGGAGCTTGCGGATGTTTTTAAAGATCGTATGGGGGGCGGGAATGTAATTCAGACTGAGATACAGGTCCATGGACTCCAGATCAAGCTCCTTCCGGACGGTCGGATCTGCAAGCAGGGACTTGATCTCCGAGGCAAAGAGAAATTTTTTGCCTTCCCGGTAATAGACGAGCGGTTTGATGCCGACGTGATCGCGAGCCAGAACGAGGGTCCGCGTCTTTTCCGACCAGATGGCCAGGGCGAACATCCCGACGAGCCTGGCAACGCCGGCCGATCCCTCTTCTTCAAAGAGGTGGATTATTACTTCGCTGTCGGTCCGGGAGGTGAAGCAATGGCCTTTTTTCTCCAGCTCCTCTCTGAGTATGGCAAAATTGTAAATCTCCCCGTTGAAGACCATCCAGATTGTTTTATCCTCATTGGGCATAGGTTGGCGGCCCGCTTCGGACAGGTCGATGATGCTGAGTCTCCGGTGGCCGAGGCCGCAACTGACCTTATCCTGATGGCGCAGATAAACGCCGGAATCATCCGGCCCCCTGTGGGAAAGGATATCCGTCATCCGCCTCAGAAGATTTTCATCAACCGGCGAACCTGTAAAATCAATTTTTCCGCAGATGCCGCACATAAGCAATGCCTAACCCCGATGAACGGGACTCTTTTCAGCACCCCCTTGAGGGGTAGAAAAGCGCAGAAAATAATTTCTAACTTATTAATTAAAAATCCTTATGGCAGGAAAATATTTTTTATAATATTTCGGATCGAAGGTCATCATCCCGTCGCTACAGGCCATGACAAAATCCGCAATCATGAATCGGGGAGGACTTTTTGTCTGAATGAAAGGGATGTGTGACATGAGGGGCATTCAGGAGCAATCATAAACCTCCGCGGAGATTGCGCACCGCGTCAACAGCGGTTTTCCCGCCGTTTAATTGGATACATCCGGTTACGGCCTTTAAACGCTCATCGTAATCTGGGCGTTCCCTCAGAGACATCTTTAAGGCCAGATCAATCGCATCGGAATTTTTCCTGACCTTGAAAAACTGTTTGGCCTGTTTTAATAAATTTCCCCTTTCAGATGTTAGCCTTAAGCTGATGGTTTTGTTCATATCCGCACCTCCTGTCATACATATGGCATAATGTAGTACATCACGTCAATAAGGTTTGTTCTGTAAAGAGCCTTTCCAGGCGAGACTTTTGCGCAACTCCCAAAAAGTTGGGAGAAAGGGGTCCAGGATCACCAACTCTTTTGGAGGTGATCCAAAAATTATGACGTTACCTGAAACCATGGGAGAACGATAAAATTCTCCCGCTCATAAAGATCATCTCCCCCGTGAATCAGTACACCCGGCTGTGCAACGGCCGACCCCAACGCCATATAGTAACGGAGACCGTCAAAAAATGAGTTGTTTACCGTTGCTCCCGATTTGATCTCGATGGGAATCAGCTTCTTGCCCGTATCGATCAGGATGTCAACTTCATGGCCGGTCCGATCACGCCAGAAGTAAAGCGGCGGCGTTTCACCCCGATGGGCAAAGGCCTTGAAGAGCTCTGAAACCACATACGTTTCAAAAACAGCCCCCCGCAGGGCGTGATCGGTCAAATCGGCAGGTTCCCGGATACGGAGGAGATAGCACAGGAGGCCGGTATCCAGGAAATAGAGTTTCGGGCTCTTGATCACCCGTTTGGAAAAGTTGGTAAAGTGGGGCGGCAGCAGATGAATGATAAAGCCGGCCTGAAGGATTGAAATCCACTGTCTTGTTGTCGTGTGGGAAATGCCGCAATCGGCGGCAAGGGAGGAAAGGTTCAGCAGTTGTCCCGTGCGACCGGCGCAAAGTCTGACAAAGCGTTGAAATATCTCCAGATTGCCGATATTGGACACCTCACGTACATCTCGTTCCACGTACGTCTGATAATAACCGGCGAGCCAATCCTGCGGCGTCAAACCTTTGTCATGGATCCGGGGATAAAAGCCCCTGTAAAGCATGATCTCAAAATTGAAAGCCGGCGTTTCCCTTCGTTCCGGAAAAGCATTCAGTTTCCATGGGTCCCTCGATGGCAAACCGCGCAATTCATCAAGACTGAACGGCAGCAGATGGACAATGGCTGTGCGACCGGCCAGCGTCTGGCTGACCTTCGCAGACAGATGAAGTTGCTGTGATCCGGTAAGAATATATCTGCCCGGCTTGTCGTTGACATCAACGATTCCCTGGATGTAAGAAAGCAGAGCAGGAACTCGCTGAATTTCATCAAGAATCACCCCCCCCTTGTATCTCTTCAGAAATCCTCGGGGATCGGAGAGGGCAAATTCTCTTTCATGAGGTTCTTCCAGGCTGACGTATTCATGATTCGTGAAAACCATTCGAGTGAGCGTGGTCTTCCCGGATTGACGAGGCCCCGTAATCGTCACCACAGGAAACTGCAGTGCAAGCAATGACAATTTTTGTGATAATGTGCGCTGAAACATGGAAATATTATAGAGCAAATGCAACCATCTGTCAAATCGAAAGTGCAAGTTTCAATTAGCGCATACTATGAGATTTCTCTCATGATTTCTTCACGATGCCATCTAAGAAAAAGCGTTCTGCAGACGCCGCACATGATCTCTTGCAATGCTTCGCTTAATGAGGCTCAATTCCCTTTACCTTCCAAAACCAAACCAACCACACCCAACAC
>CAYVMK010000074.1:0-8276 GCA_964452445.1 uncultured Desulfonema sp.
CACGATTTCATCCGGGAGACCTATCTTGCCTAATTCATGTAAAATGGCGCCAAATATAATATTTTGCCTGTTTTCTGATTCAATACCGAGCCTGTCTGTTAAAAATTCTGCGATAGCCTTTGCGGTATCAGCGCGATCCCTTGCTCCCGGAATACGGATTTCCAGGATGCCCAACAAAATGGAGGTCAGCTGTTTGAAGTTTTTGAAGTTTCTTTCATAAAGGGCGTTCATCTCTTCAAGCTGTATCTGTTGATCCCGGAGCTCTTCACTCAGACTTCTGGCGCTTAACAGGTATCGGGCATTAGGAATAAGAAGCTGATTACAAGAAGAATTATCAATATAATCATCTGCGCCCAGTTCCAGGCATCTCGCTATATCCGTGCCGTCTGCTCCATCTGAAAGAAGAAGAACTACAGGCGGAAAAGGATCGGTATCGTTTGGTATCTGACGGCAACTGTCGGTAAAATTTTCAAAGGCCTTCCAGGAACATATCAGGAGATCGGGTTTTATCTCGAATGCGATCCGGATCCCTTTTGAGGCACTCTGCGCAAAGCAGACGTCAAAGGCCCCGTCCTTCTTTAATATCTCTTCTATTGCGCCGGAAGACGGGAGATCGTCATTTACAACAAGAATTATCGGTTTCTTCTCAGGATTAATCATTTGATACTCTCGCTTATTCTACGAGGGTCCGTTATTACCGTTGTTGCCATATCCGGGGTTGCCTGTTAAGCCACCAGCCGGGTTTTGGTCCGGGTCCCGTGGCTGTGCTTCAGGTTTGGGGGGTTCCGCGGCAGAGTTTATCAGGGGCAGAAGGATACTCACCCGCCTGTTGGAAACATCGAAAGGCTTATCGGGCATCCTCAGTTTTCTGTCTGCAAAACCGCGCACATGAAGAATCTGATCCTTTCGCAAGCCGCCCTCTTCCAGCACTTTTCTCGCGCTGTTTGCTCGGTCGGAGCTCAAATTCCAGTTGGAGTACCCTTCAGAGATATACGGTCTTGCATCCGTGTACCCTTCTATTATTACACTGTTCTTGAGAAGCGACAGATTGGCCCCCGCAATTATCTTCAATAGTTTTACAGTATCAGGTTTCATGTCCGCCTTTCCTATATCAAAGAAGAGTCCCTCCGACTCCTCAACAAGGTCAATACGCAAACCTTCCTCTGAGACTGTCAACTTAATTTTATCCTTATACTTGCTGAAATCCGGAGTTTGAGCGATTGTCTCTGAAATTTTTGTCGCCTCGGTTTTGAGCTCTTCCATTTCTACAGCGCGCTTATCCACCTCCACCTTAACCTCAACCGGAGGCGAAGGCAGGGGCAAATTCTGCGCATCGGGAAGAATTCCGCCGGAACTGCCGCTTGTAAAGACCCCCGGATCCTTAAAATAAGCCGAAATCGACTGCTTTACGGCATTGCTCTGCCCAACGATCCACAAAACGATGAAAAGGGCCATCATGGCGGTGACAAAGTCGGCATAGGCAACCTTCCATGCCCCGCCATGATGGCCGCCATGCCCCTTTTTCTTCTTAACGACAATTATGACAGGGTTATTATGCTCTTCGTCCATTATTTTTTGCCTTTCACATGTTTTTCCATTTCCTGGAAAGTGGGTCTGTATTCGTCCGGGATCGTGCGTCTCGCAAACTCTAAGGATACAATCGGATTTGTTCCCTTTGCAAAGGATATCATGCCCGACTTGATTGCTTCAAAGACTTTGGTTTCTTCATCATTGGCCATGTCAATATTTGTGGCAAGTGGCTGAAGAAAACCATAGGAAATATATATTCCCAGAAAAGTGCCCACCAGCGCAGCGGCTACTTTATGGCCAATCTCTGCCGGCGGGCCATCGATGGCCTGCATTGTGATGACGATCCCGAGCACTGCGGCTACAATGCCAAGTCCCGGCATGGAGTCTCCGATTTTCTGAAGGATCATGCCGGGTTTCGTACCTTCATTGTGATGGGTCTCGATGTCTCCATCCATAAGCATCTCCATATCGTGGGAAGACACACCTCCGACGATAACGAGACGGAACGTATCGCACATAAATTGAAGGAGATGACGGTTATTGAGGATTTGGGGATATTTGGTAAAAAGGGCGCTCTTGTCAGGATTTTCTATATGGGTCTCAATGGCGATAAGCCCTTCTTTACGGCTTAACTGGAAGATATCGAACATTAGCTTAAGGAGGTCGAGGTATGTCTGTTCACTGACTGCAGAACCCTTTAAGGTGGCTATCATTTTTCCTATTATCTTTTTAAGGAGACTGGCCGGAGCCGAGATAAGGAGCGCCCCAAGAGCAGCTCCGCCTATAATAATAAATTCAGCAACCTGCATGAGAACAAGGAAGTGCCCTCCTTCAAGCGCAAATCCCCCCAGCACGCTCCCAAGAACAACAACAATACCGATAATTACAAACATGTTCCCTCTTCTTTTTCGTAATTAGTAAGTTAGAAACTATTTTCTGCGTTTTCCCGGCAGAAAATAGTTTCGTTAACGCACTTACACCCCTCAAGGGGGTGCTGAAAATAGTCCCGTTTATCGGGGTTAGTGTCCATCCGGAAATAAATATCCGGACACTGGTGAGTTTTCATTATCCAGGCACAATATGCAGATGAGATTATCTCTATTATCGGCACATTTAGTTGAATACTTGAAATTTTTTTACAGCCCGTCAGTATTTTTAACCGGAGCAAAGATGGACAAAAAAAGAGGCATCTAAAGGTTCTAAAGTTATTTAAATTTAATACCGATAATAAGAATGTGGCAGGATGAATTACAAACCAAATACTTAATGGAGGGGATGAATATTGATGTGGTTGATATTTTTCTACGGGTCAGCAATCATAATATTTGCAGGAATTATTTATATGGTTATGCATTTTATATATGCCGCTGATGAAGGCAGCGGTTATCCGGGCATTGAAGATGTAACTTCATGGGAATATGAAAAAATCTGAAAAACCTGACTCTACAAGAGGTTAAAGGTGAAAAGTGATAACCCTTTTATTTAAAGAAGAGTGGTTCTTATACATTACACAACCTTTTTTGGTTTTATAAGATTAAATTTATGGATACGGTCAGCGAATATCTCAGCGCCAGGATCTCACAGTTGAACTTTTACCGTGATATTCCGCTTTACACCAAAGCCCCGAATGATAATTATGTTTTGTATAAACCGCCCGGAATTACACTCGGTGAAATGCGCATTTCCGAAGGGATGCACCCTAAAGAGCTATATATTAAACAAACGGATAAGCTTTCCGGGCTTCAGGAAGCCCAGAAAGGATTCAACAGGCAGCTGGAGCATGATGTAATGTCCGGAAATCCGGTGAAGGTTAAAGAGACGCTGGTCGCTGTCGTGCAGGAAACCATGGCCGAACCCCGGAGCGGAAGCCTCGAAGGCATGTTCGATACCGTAGGTATCATTGTCAGCGGCTATTCCAGAGAATCCGGTGTAATACAAAATCTGATAGACTTGTCTTCAAAAGACTATTCATCTACTCTGCATTCCATAAATGTCATGGCAATGGCTTTAAACTTCGCCCTTCACTTTAATTTTCCTCCTGAAGAAGCGAAGTTGATGGGACTATGCGGTTTGTTGCACGATGTGGGCAAAACCAGAATCAATAATGAGATCCTGACAGCGCCCCGGAAATTGACCAATGATGAATTTGAAGAAATGCGCAGGCATATCATTTATGGATATAACATATTGAATGATTGCAAATTCGGCAGCAGAGAAATAGCCGATTGCGCTCTGAATCATCATGAGAAAATAGACGGCAGCGGATATCCGAACGGAAAAACCCGGATGTCTCAAATATCCCAGGTAACAGGTATTATAGATTGTTATGAGGCATTGACAAACGATGACCGGCCTTATCGCAATGCAATGAATGCCTATGAAGCGCTGAGTACAATCATTATGAAAGATGTGAATTCAGGTAAATTCGATAAAAAACTGTATATGCAATTAATTAAAAGCTTAGGAAATTAGAAATTATTTTCTGCCGGCAAGGGGAAACTTATGAGAATAAGGGCTGTTTGAAATCACCATCTGGACAGCCTGTCGTTTTTTTACATTTATCAGGATAGGACCGATCAGATTGGCCGTCATTTTATCGGGTTCCCCTTTAGGGATGTTGGCAACTACATACAACTCTAAATCACTGTCAACGGCATCGTTCCAGGACATTGACTTTGCGGCTTCATCAGCGTCAACCGAATACTCCGGCACAAAAAGAAACGGGCTGATTACCACAAAAGCCAGCGAGGGGTCATCCACGGACTGGTACCAGAAAAACGGAGAATTTTCCTTATGCCGAAACAGCACAAACCGCTTTTTTCCCGAAAACCCGAGCATCCCGGAAGGCATATGAATTATCTTATCTTTTTTTACGCTGATGGTTCCGAATCGTGTAGTTATAATTTTCACCTTTATTCACCATTCGATTGGGCTTTGTTCAAAATGGAAACAGCCATGGTAAGATCGGACGCATCGATTTCCGACGCTTCCAGATTTTGTTTCCGAATTCTGTCGTATATCTCCTGCCGGTGAATGCTGATAGACTTGGGCGCTTCGACTCCAAGTTTGACAAGCGATCCCTTTACTTCAACCACGGTAACAACGACATCGTCGCCGATCGTAATCCGTTCACCCGGCTTTCGTGTTATAACCAGCATGGCATTTCCATGACACTCCCCGAACCCCGATAAACGGGACTTTTTTCAGTGCCCCCTTGAGGGGTAGAAAAACGGAGAAAATAATTTCTGACTTACTAAATATTTATTTCAGATAATCGACCAGACTCAATTGCATGACCTTGGATGAAGACGCCAGGGCTGCCTGATAGGCAAGTTCCTTTTCTTTAAGATCGATGATCGCTTCTGCAATATCCGCATCCTCAATAGCCGAGAGCCTGTCTGTGTTTACGATCTTCAAACCCTGAAAAATACTCTCCTTGATCTCCATGCGACCCGTCTTAGAGCCGATATCCGAGATCTTGCCCGACATCTCATTGAAATGAGCGGTCAAACCGGTGAGGCTGGCCTGGATACCGGCAACATTATTGCTGTTCAGGTCGTCTCTCAAATCGCTCAGGGTTGTAAAAATCGTTCCGAACACTTCTCCCCCGTCTCTTCCAACCTGAACTGTTGCATCCCTGCCTATTTTGACGGCAAACGGCTCGTCGTTGCCGTAGTAAGTGGTTCCGTCGCTGCTGAAGGGGGCCGTATCGGTTTTCGATCCTGAAAAAATATACCGCCCGCCCACCTCGGTATTTGCCAGCGATACGATCTCTTCCAGTATGTTTTGAACGGTCAGCGAAGCTGATGCCCTTTGCGCAGCCCCTGTAGTAGCGGATGACATCTGGACACTCAATGCCTTTGCCTCGGAAATCAACTCCTGCACATTGCTCAATGCGCTTTCGGATGAGGCCAGCCATGATTTCCCCATGGAGATATTTCTTCCCACCTGATCGAGACCGGAAAGCGCCGATCTGATCTTCAGGGACTGTGTAAGTCCGACCGGATCATCCGACAGATCTGAAATGCGTTTGCCTGAAGAAACGATCCTGTTTGAGATGCTCATTTCCTCACTGGCTTTGCCCAGATTATACTTTACCACATCATATATGGTTTTACTGGCTACCCGCATAACGATCTTCTCCTATAGTAACTACTCAGGTTGTTTAGGCCTATCTTTCTTCAGTCTAACTGCTTACAGCCTATCCACCTGGTCAGTATCTTACTTCACTCTGAGTAGTGTGTCCAGCATTTCGCCCGCCGCACTGATAAGTTTTGCCGCCGCGGCATACGCCTGCTGGAATTTAATAAGGTTGGTCATTTCTTCATCAAGCGATACGGCGGAAATGCCGTCGCGTATGTCACTTAATTTACTTACCATCACTTCGTTAAAAGATTTATTCCTTGAAATGCCTGCCGAGATGATCCCGATGGAACCGACCATGGAATGATAATAGTCTTCAAGACTTGTCGTAATGGCGCCTTCAGTATTTCCATTGATCCTGTCGCATGTCCAGCGCGAGATACTCTGAGACGCATATTGAAGGTCGGAAACGGCCATTGCGTTCCGGTTGTCCCCTGCAGCAAATGCCCCATCCGCATTAACCCGTGCCGCAGCGATGGCATTTATGTCGGAACCGATCCTGTCATTCACGGCGATATTTCCGGCGCTCGAACCTGAAAAAAAAGTATTGATGCCGAGAGCGGCCAATACATTGCTCGTGTCATCGGAAAAGGCAAAGGTGAATCCGCTGCCGGCATCAATCTTCAGAGTATTTCCGGGCGTTATGGATGCTCCGATGTTCGCTACCGCATCTATGGCATCGCGCAGACTGGTGAGGGTTATCCCCCCGGCGCCGGCATCGATGGCGATGGCGGTTGCTCCCCCGCCGACCACAGCCCCGGTGGAATCATAAATCCATAGCTTAAAGCTCCCGTCGGCAATTTTGTTTTTGTAATCAAGCCCTGAATCTCCGGCGCCCAGATCTTCGCCCGTATCTGTGACCGCATATGTTCCTGTAACTGTCGATAAAGCCGCAAGACCGATCCCCTGGCTGTGCTGCAGGTTTACAGACCAGGCAAATTCTTTGGCAAAAGCATCGAGATCCAGCCTGTATTTTGCAAGGATCTCGTCCCGCATGTTAAGCCATCCTCCCAGCTTTCCATTGCCGAGATAGCCGGTAATATCCGTATTATTTCCGCCGGAACCCTGCCACTCAACTCTGTTTCCGTTTGTGCCTCCGAGAGTCAAATCATAGTTGCTGTTCCCGCTGACCAGGACGCACCCCCTGGCTGTGACAATCGTGATAGATCCGTTCTCCTGCTCAAAGGATTTCGTGTCAATGTATCCGGAAAGCTCCGATAACAGATCGTTTCGCTTATCCCTTAAGTCGTTGGCAATACTGCCTGCTTCCATTCCGGGAATTTGTTTGTTGATTTCTGCAATTTCACCGGTGATCTGATTGATTTTGCCGATCCCCGCGCTTACAGCATTGGTCAAATCAATGCCAAGTTGATTCATTTCCGTATCGAGCAGATTCAGCTGCTCCGACAACTGGACGCTGTATTCATAAAGGGCGCTGCGTTCGGAAGAACCGGAAGGGTTGTTTGAAATATCCTGCCACAGATTCCAGAAACCGGCCATCAGGTTGCTGATACCGGTCTGAGAATTTTCGTTAAAGATCCCTTCGAGAATCTTAACATAGCTCTCCATCTCTTTGGAGTTGAGCAGACCCGACTGTTGCTGCATGAGCCGGTTTTCAATAAACTGGTCGGAAGTCCTAATCACCATGTTTGTGTCTACACCCCGGCCAAGAAGCAACCCGCCGTAAGGCGCGGGAATTTTCGCTTCATAAACCGGATTCTGCCTGGAATAACCGGGGGTGTTTACATTGGCAATATTATGAGCCGTTACGTCAAGACCATAACGCTGTGCGGACAAAGCATCCTTGGCTATATCAAATACCAGTCCCAGGCTTGACATGATCAGACCTCCCTGTTCAATATCATGTTGCTTCCAGACTGGTTCAGCCGGCGCCTGCCGTTATATATAACATCCTGCCGGACCTGTCCTGTGATGATTGATATAATTTCATCAAGAAACTTCAGTGAATGATCCACGACATGCATATTTAATTCGCGCAAGGCATCGATCTCGTTTTTCAACTTTTGCAGCGTGTAATATAGTTCGTGAAATTTCGACCGGTTTTTTTCCGGAACAAGGTCCGTTATCAGGGCCGGGGTAAGATGCTGATGATTGGTTTCCGACCCAACAGCAGAGAATATCTTCTGTCTTATGGTATCTATCTTTGAACAGAGCTCATCTTTTTCCTTTGAAATGTTCCACAGGCTGTCCATATCCATATTGATCAATGCTTCTCTTTCTCTTCTAAAACAATGAAGCAGATCATTATAAAGAAGTATCTTTTCATACAAGCTTTTTTCAAGAAACTCCACCATCGTCTCTTTCATAAACGCCCCCCCGGGTTAATTGTCGGCAGAATCCGCCCAAACCTTAACAAAAGACAGACTGAATGCTGTAAAATATACCGAGAAACCGTTATCCTTCATCTTTCCGCTTTCCACCTTCAGACTACAGCCTGTTCTTAAGCTTCTCCAAAAGTATGTTTGCCAGTCCTATTCCTCCGCTGACGGAGATTTCTTCACCCAACTTTTCATCATACATGGCGTACCACTGCTGTCCGGTTAAGTTTTTTGAAATTCAGGTTAACTATCTGAAACCAAACT
>CAYVMK010000075.1:0-5224 GCA_964452445.1 uncultured Desulfonema sp.
AATAAAAGAAAAAACATCAGTGATAATCAGCGTAGATCGGTGGCTGAGCAGTTACGTAGTTTTTATTTGAGGCTGACGAATCGAGGATCGAGATTTTTATCTTTAATTTGAAGAAGAACTATTGACGGAGGATAATTGCCGCGCGGCTGAGCCGCGCTTCCCGGGTTTATAAAAAGGACTCCGTCATGTTCTTCAATAAGCGGCTGGTGGGTGTGCCCGGAAATAACTGCGCTAAAGCCGGCTGCAGCGGGATCAAGGTCAAGGTTTGACGCATCGTGGAGAATATAAAGTAATACCCCGCCTTTATTAATAACTTCCGTATCAGGTAATTTGACTGTCCATTTCCCCTTGTCCATATTTCCTTTTACAGGGAAAACGGGAGCAATCTTTTGCAAGTCGTCAAGAATTGCCGGTTTGCCTATGTCTCCGGCATGAATAATCAGATCGGCGCAGGAAAGGGCATTGACTGCGAAAGGAGGAAGAGCCCCGTGCGTGTCTGAAATTATTCCGACGATTAAGCTGTTCTTATGCAATTTATTATATCGGCCTACAGTCCTTTATCTGCCATATAAGCCGCAAGATCGGCGACTCTGCAGGAATAGCCCCATTCATTGTCGTACCATGTCACAACTTTTGCCATATTTCCGCCGAGCACATAGGTAAATTCCATATCCACTATCGACGAATTTGAATCTCCCTTAAAGTCTATGGATACGAGAGGCTCCTCCTCGCAGGCCATAATCCCCTTAAGCTCCGTTTCGGCCGCTTTCTTCAGTTCAGCCCTCAGAGTTTCTGTGTCTGTTTTTTTCTGGAGAACTGCAACAAAATCGACAACAGAGACTGTCGGTGTCGGGACTCTCAGCGAATATCCGTCGAATCGTCCTGCAAGCTCAGGAATAACAAGCGCCACTGCTTTTGCCGCGCCGGTTGTGGTTGGAATTATGTTCATTGCCGCCGCACGGGCGCGTCTTAGGTCTTTGTGAGCAAGGTCCATGAGGCGCTGGTCTGCGGTATATGAGTGAACGGTAGTCATCAAACCCTTCTCAATGCCGAAAGCCCTGTGAATTACAAGCGCAGGAGGAGCCAGGCAGTTTGTGGTGCAGGAGGCGTTTGAAAGAATATGATGATCCTTGGGTCGGTATTCCTTGTGGTTGACGCCCATTACAATCGTAAGATCCTCTTCTTTAGCCGGAGCTGTGATAATAACTTTTTTTGCTCCGGCTTTAATGTGAGCGGCGGCCTTCGGCCCTGTTTTAAAAAGCCCGGTGCTTTCAACTACAATATCTATCCCTTCTTCATCCCATGGTATTTCCGTCGGATCACGGAGTGCGAAGCTCTTGATAGTTTTTCCGTTGACGATTACGCTGTTTTTTGCAACGCTAACATTGCCGGTGAAACGGCCGTAATTTGAGTCGTATTTAAACAGGTGAGCGTTGGTCTCTACGTCAAAAAGGTCATTAATTGCCGCGACCTCAAGTTTTTTTGGATGTCTTTCAAGAATTGCTTTAAGTACCTGGCGGCCTATCCGGCCGAATCCGTTTATGCCTACACGAATCATATGTTACCTCCTTTATTTATCAATTATCATCTATTCGGTATTTATGAGCCACAAGCAGATCATAATCCTTGCGAAGGGCTTGGTGAAGTCTTGCTTTTTCAAGAGCAATAGCGCTTAAATTTCCGACAGCCTCCAGGAACTTTATTTCGTCGGCATTGAATTTTCTTTCTTCTTTAGTATAAACGCGCAGGACTCCAACGGCCTTTTTTTCCACCATCAGCGGGACTACAAGCACCGACTTTATTCCCTCCGCTTTTGCCTTATCCTTATACTGGAAATCCTTGCCTGTCTGGGCGTTTTTAAGCCAGATGGTTTTGCCTTTAAGCGCTTTCTTATCAAGGCCGCTTTCTTCAACAAGGATAGGCCCTTTTCGGATATAACCGTTTGACAGGCCGAATTGAGCTCCCATTAAAAGCTTTTTCCGGCGAGATTCAAGAAGCCTCAGGGAACAGGCTTTCACCTTCATTGCAGCGGCAACACATGATACGATTTTTTCAAGAATCTGCGATGGCGCCAGTGAAGCATTTACGGCTTTTGCCACTTCGTATAATGCCGTGAAATAATTTTCTTCTTTTCCTTTCATAAATCACATCATCTTGATAATTGTGCGTGATGAAAAGATAATGAAACATGATCAGTTTATATGAAAAAGTTAACCATATAAAATTATTTTAAATCTGCCAGATATGAACCTGTTATGTCAATAAATCTTTTATTAATGGGGTTCTTCTCCCAATTAGTTGGGAGAAAGGTGTCCAGGATTCTCCGCCTGAGGCGGAAAGGGTTCAAGTGTTTGTTTTTTTTAATGATTTTATCTTCTGATTTTATCTTCGACTTTCAGCATCCTCTCAACCTCCCCGATATCTCTGACGAAGTCCCGACAAGCATTCTTTATTGAGATAGCCCAGATCCGATGGATAATAATATTTGCGTCTCTAATTCACACGTCGGGCCGTAGGCGATATATTAATGATCTTAAGAGCCGTTACGAAATAGCCTCAACACAGGATCACCAACTAATTTGGAGATTTCATTATTATCAATTGCACAAAGGCAAGTCAAGACGAAAGCAGGAACTTCTGGAACCCTTAAATCCTTGACCCCTTGAACCCTATTGTATCATCAATTTGTAAGGCTCTGTATCGGCGCCGGAATAAGTCCTCCGAACCTGATGAACCTGTTTGATCCACGTCCGTTATTAACCGGGATAATTGTAGCCTGACCAAGAAGTCCTCCGAAACAGGCATTGTCGCCGGCCTTCTTCCCGGGTACCGGAATCAGTCTTGCTGCGGTTGTTTTTTTATTGACAACTCCGATCGCCATTTCATCAGCTATTATGGCGGCGATGGTATCTTCGGAAGTATCCCCCGGGATTGCAATCATGTCGAGGCCGACCGAACAGACGCTTGTCAGGGCTTCGAGTTTTTCAAGAGTAAGATATCCCGCTCTGACCGATTCCGATATGTTTAAATCTTCACTGACAGGGATGAAGGCTCCGCTTAAGCCCCCGACATGAGAGCTTGCGAAGGCTCCTCCGGCCTTTACGGCATTGTTCAGGAGTGCCAGTGCTGCGGTTGAACCCGGAACTCCTATGCTGAGAAGGCCGAGACTCTGGAATATCTCTCCTACGCTGTCCCCGACATTCGGGGTTGGAGCAAGAGAAAGGTCTACAACTCCGAAACGTATCTTGAGACTGCCGGCGACTTCCCTTCCTATCAATTCCCCGATGCGGGTGACCTTATAGGAAGTATGTTTTATCAATTCGGCTATGCGCCCGAGATCAATGCCCGGATCGGAAGCTATGGCCCTGTCAATCGCTTTTTTAACGACTCCCGGACCGCTGACACCAACATTAATTACCGCATCAGCCTCTCCGATCCCGAGGTAAGCGCCGGCCATGAAAGGTATATCTTCAGGGATGTTTGCAAATACGCATAGTTTGGCACAGGCAAGACCGTCTGTATCGGCAGTCAGCTCAGCCGCTTTTTTTATGGTTTTACCCATTATGAGCACTGCATCCATGTTGATTCCGGCGCGGGTTGAAGCAACGTTTACGGAAGAGCATACACGGTCTGTTTCCGCAAGGGCGTGGGGGATGGCTTCGATGAGAGAGCGGTCGCCGTTTGCTATTCCCTTTTCAACAAGGGCGGTAAAGCCTCCGATAAAATCGACATTCACTTCTTTTGCAGCTTGATCCAGGATTTTTGCAACCTCAACAAGCTGAGAGGTTGAAAATGGGGCGCCGAAAACGGCCACGGGGCTTACGGCGATTCTCTTGTTAACAACAGGTATGCCGTATTTTTCGCCTATCCTGTCGCAGACCCTTACAAGGTTTCCGGCGGTATTTGTTATTTTTTTGTGCATGTTATTTTTGAGGGTATTAAGATCATGGCTGACGCAATCGAATAGATTTATCCCGAGTGTCACAGTTCTGACATCGAGATGTTCGTTCCTGAGCATTTCTATTGTCGAAATGATTTCTTTTTCGCTGAGCATTTAATTGTCTTCCTGATTCCCGCCTTAAACATCAAATCCTGTTTATTGACATAAATATATTCCTGTGCTGAATGCTTATATCGAGCCTCAGTTCAGAAGCCTTTTTTCTTAATTCCGCCCTTAGAAGATTCTGATCGGTATCATCAGGAATATCAACTTCGTAAATCATTATGTTGTCGGAAGGATTCCCCCCGCCTTTAAATACGGCTTTAAGGTTGGTGACATTAACGCCATATTTTGCTATTATAGCCGTTATTCCCGCAACAAGCCCTTTTCTGTCAGGCCCTATCGTAGTTATTACAAAAGGTTCGCACCTGTCGCCGAATAAGCCTTTCTCTTTATGTTCAAGGGGCTTTACATGCACATGAAGATTCATGTGAGACATGCCTTTTACCAAGTGAGCACATAACTCGTCGTTTGAAATATCCGAAGGTGTTGAAACAATGAATATTCCCGAGAATTCAGACTGAAGGATCGTCTGATTTATGTTTTCAATATTGCAGTCAAGCTTAAAAAGTATCGCCGTAACGGCAGCTATGATTCCCGGCCTGTCCTGTCCTAAAACAGAAATTACAATTTTATTCATGCTTCCTCTTTCAAATGATTTAAATTCAATGAGCTCGTATTCAGGATAAACTTTAAGAGAACTTTGTCAATAATTTCCTTTTGCCTTATTTCTTTCATCTCTTTTTTCTCCGAAAAACATATTTTCTATACACAAAATGCTGTTTATGGTAAACATCGGGGAAAAAAACGGACGGCCTTTAATGCAGATCATTACAACTCATAAAAATACGGATTTTGACGCTCTGGCATCCATGGTTGCCGCAACGGTTTTATATCCCGAAGCCGTTTGCGTTCTTCCCAAGACGGTAAATCCCAATGTTAAGGCTTTTATGTCGATACACAAGGACATTTTTGACATGCATTCGTCCGATGAAATCGATTTCAATAAAGTCAAAAGACTTATTGTTGTCGACACAAACAGCTGGAGCCGCCTTGACCGTATGGATGCACTTTCAAAAAGGGATGATATTGAAATTATTTTGTGGGACCATCACAAGGGCAACGGTGATATTAAGGCTACATGGAAGTGCCTGAAAGAGATCGGAGCGAACATAACAATTATGGTACGCAGGCTGCAAAAAAAAACCAAACACACCCAACACA
>CAYVMK010000075.1:5234-8258 GCA_964452445.1 uncultured Desulfonema sp.
GGCTGAAAAAGGAGAAAAAGAAAATATCCCCTGTACAGGCAACGCTTTTTCTTACCGGGCTTTACGAGGATACGGGAAACCTTACTTTTCCGTCAGCAACTGCGGAAGATGCCTACGCGGCAGGCTTTCTTCTCGAAAACAGGGCAGACCTTAATGTTGTCGGCACTTTTCTTCGTCAGGCGTACGGGGAAAAACAGAAAAATATCCTGTTTGAGATGTTGCAGACTGCAAAAAGATCTAAAATAAACGGTTATAATGTCAGTATCAATAAACTTGAAATAAACGGGCATGTAAACGGACTTGCCGTTGTAGTCGGAATGTACAGGGAGATTTTAAACGTTGATGCTGCATTCGGAATATTTACGAACAGGGAGAAAGACAGATGCATGGTTATCGCCCGCTGCAATGCCGAGGGTCTCGATGTAGGTTCCATAATGCGCAGCATGGGAGGAGGGGGGCATCCGGGAGCTGCTTCTGCAATGCTGAAATCCGTTAATCCTGCTGCAGTTGAAGAATGGATAAGAGAGCTTATTGAAGAAAATCAGCGGGCATCCGTGCAGATAAGCGATATAATGTCTTTTCCTGTTTTTACAGTTGAGTCGGACACATCCATGGAAAAGGTTGCCGCAATGCTCAAAGATAAAGGTTGCACAGGCATTCCTGTGGTCGATGGAGAGAGGCTCGTCGGCATAATATCACGCAGAGATTTTAAAAAGATAAAAAGGGAATCCCAGTTAAAATCCCCTGTAAAGGCATTTATGAGTACGAATATCATGACGATTGAACTCGGAAAAAGTCCGATTCAAGCGGCCCGTCTGATGGTGAAGCATGATATAGGCCGCCTTCCCGTGGTAGAAAACGGGCGTATTATAGGCATCATCACACGCTCTGATTCCATGCGCTACTTTTATGACATGCTGCCGGATTAGAATTAATCGTCTCATCCCTTATTGAACCTGTCCTGTGCGTCCGGAAGTTGAAAAGCTGGGATCGTACGTATCCGGTTTCACGATTTAAGACATACCTATGCAAGCCTTCTTTTGACACAGGGGGAGAACGTCAGATATATCCAGACGCGGCTATGGATATCTCAATCGGCGGTGAGTATGGCGGCCGGACGCGGCAGGATGCAGGCAGAAGAACTGAAATTGAATCTTATAACATGATCAACTTGTATATTGATGACCCCTATTCGCTCCCCAAATAGATGCTCTTCGCATCAACTTATTGGCGGAAGAACCATTTTATCAGGAGGATTGAAAAATGAAGAACGTTGAAATTAAAGTAGAAGGCAAGATCCTGACCATTAAGGTTGATCTTACCAAAGAATTTGGCCCGTCATCATCGGGGAAGACCATTATCATTGCCTCGACAGAAGGAAATGTTCCCATCGATGGGCATGAAGAGGCCAAAATAGGATTGAATGTTTATAAGAAGAAATAGCATAGGAGCGTCCCAATCAGACGGCTTTAAACGGCATTAAAAGCATGTAAAATCAGGTGGAATACGCGCTCTTTATTGGCCTCTCACGCCGGCAACACGTGTTCGAATCCCGTTGGGACCACCAGGAATAGAGGCTTCTTACCGGTTATACGGTCAGTTACAACCGCCGGCACAAACGCTTTGGCCATCTGTTTCAGAACAGGTACAAATCGGTTCTGTGTCAGGAAGACCTCTATTTAAAAGAACTGATGCGCTATATTCATTTGAATCCGCTGCGTACGGGTATGGTTAATGAGTCAATGGTCCGCAAATATCATCTTAAAGTCAAAGGATATGATTTAAAGGATTTGATCAAGCGGGTAGCCGAGGTTACGGGTATAACATCCGATGAGATTATCAGTTCCGGAAGGAGGCGCAAGACATCCGGCGCGCGCGATCTGCTCTGTTAGTACCTTAGAAATAATTTTCTGCGCGTTTCTACCCCTCAAGGGGGTGCTGAAAAGAGTGGCAGAAAATTATTTCTAAGGTACTTATCCCGTTTATCGGGGTTAGGAGCCGTTACGAAATAACAATTACATTTCTGACCATTTTGCTACGGCTCCTTATGCCGGTCACGGCATTTCAATGTTACAGTTATTTTTGAACGACGGCTTACTGGGTGACTGAATATCTGAATGTAAGGCAGCAGGAGTTGACCGGGTTATTGAATATAACTCAATCGGCGGTGAGCATCGCGGCCGGACGTGGCTGGATACGGGCAGAATAACTGAAATTGAATCCTGAAACATGATTAAATTATTGTGCTTATTTTTAGATTTCGTTGAAAGGAAACAACGCTTTGGAACCGAATATAATAAAGATAACTGAAAATGTATTTCAGATTATTATTACATATTATAACCTGTTTAATGTAAATGTTTATCTCATTTTAGATGACAAGCTGACACTGATCGATACCGGCCATTATTACAAAGATTCGGTTACTATTTTGGAAAAATCCCTTAAAAAACTTGGATATGAATTTCATGATCTTAACTGCATAATTTATACCCATCCTCACGTAGATCATGCCGGAGGAGGGCTGAGGATCAGCAGGAATTATAAAGATATTATTCATATATCATATCACAAGGCAGCCAGCACCCTGGAAAACTTAAGTGAATATTGCAGGCAGTTTGTTAAGCGTTCAGAAAAATTTTTAAATACCATTGCTCGAGGCGCTCCCCCTGAACTGATCCGGGAAACAAAAGAAGTTTTCAATATTTACAATCTGCCTGAACCAGAATTAGGATTAAAGACGATAAAGCGGGTCACTCACGGTGAGTTGTTGAATTTAGGGAAAACCGGGCTGCAGGTCATTCATACCCCTTCCCATACTCCCTGGGATATTTCTCTTTATGAACCAAAACAGAAACTCCTTTTTACGGGTGATTTTATTCTTGGAAAAGGGACTTCGCTCCTGACTTTTCTGATAAATTCAGATGTGGATAATTATCGATCGTCACTAAAGAAGATCCAACGTCTTGATCTTAGGGACCGCTCGGAAATAAATTCACATAATCCAAGGGAATGGTCTCAACA
>CAYVMK010000076.1:0-8145 GCA_964452445.1 uncultured Desulfonema sp.
ATATTCACAATATGCTCCTTAATATTATTTGATGATAATGTTTCACGTGAAACATTATTTTCCTATGCAAAACCGGCTGAAAATCTGGTCCAGAATATCAGCTTTTATATTTTTCCCAATAACTTCATTTAATGAGCCGATGGCCTCTCCAATATCTATCGATACCATTTCATAAGGCAAGCCTGATTTTAACCCTTTCAAAACCGAAACAACATTTTCCAAAGATTTCTCAACAGCTATTTTTTGGCGCAGATTCGGAACAATCGCCATAGAATCATAGTCAATCTTATTAATTAATATGTCTTTAATTTTTTCTTTCAGAGAATCAATCCCGATATCATGTAATGCCGATATTTTTACGCATGGCAAGGTTTTTAAATCATCATGCAGTATTATTTCCCGGTTTTCCGGGAGCAGATCGATCTTGTTTATAACAATAACAACCTGCTTTCCCTTAATGCTCTCGTATGTCTTGCGGTCTGCTTCCACAAACAAAGAAACGGCATCTGCCATGAAAAGAATAATATCCGAATTTTTTATCTGTTCCCTTGTCTTTTTAATTCCAATGGTTTCAACCGGATCAATGGTATCATGCAGGCCGGCTGTATCTGCAATAACAGCGGGCATCCCGGATATAATAAAATCTTCTTCGATAATATCCCTTGTTGTTCCGGGAACAGAAGTTACAATTGCCCTGTCTGTTTTTAAAAGCCGGTTCATGAGGCTTGATTTTCCCACATTTGGCCTTCCGGCTATAGCAATCCTTATACCCTCTCTTAAAATATGCCCTTCGTTATAGCCAAGTATCAGCTCATTTAATCTGCCGATTACATCATTTTCAATGATCCTTGCTTCCGCATCAAGGTTTAATGCTTCAACTTCTTCAGGAAAATCTATTGCCGCTTCAATTTTTATCAGGAAGCCGTTTAATAGATTCAATATCGCTTCAACGCAACCTCTTAAAGCTCCTTCAGCTTGTGCATTTACAATTTCAAGGGCTTTTTTAGTTTTTGCATTAATAATATCGATTACCGCTTCAGCCTGTGTAAGATCCAGTCTTCCGCTTATAAAAGCCCTTTTTGTAAACTCTCCGGGCAGGGCGAGCCTTGCTCCCTGTCTGATTATAATGTCGAGAACAGTTCTTAAAAGGATAAGGCCGGAATGAACATTTATTTCAACAACATCTTCCCCGGTATATGAATGGGGCGCAAGCATTACGGAAACAAGAACTTCATCAAGGGCTTTCCCGCTTTCAGGATCGATAATGTGCCCATGATAAAGTTTATGAGATTCTTTTAGTAGGTCAGAAATTGTTTCCTGCGTTTTTCTACCCCTCAAGGGGGTACTGAAAAGAGCGGCAGGAAATAATTTCGTAAACTTACTTGTCCCGTTTATCGGGGTTATGTTGTTGAATTTATCTGTTTTAGATGATCTTCTGAATACGGACGAGGCAATCGGTATGGCGTTTGTTCCGGATATTTTTATAATCCCTATCCCGCCGCCGCCTATGGGGGTTGATATGGCCGCAATAGTGTCATTTTCCATCTATTCAATCCGGACAGCCCCAAAAGATGCTCACTGCGGCAGATATCGTTGCTGTCTGTGTGTCTTTTCCCGACAACCGAGGGGCTTTTCTTAAGGTACTGTTTCTTGCGGCTCGCTGAGGCCATTTCCCGATCGAGCCTCTTCTTATCAATTTCGAAATACAAAATCGCTCAACTTAGAGCTTAAGGAAACCGTTATGCCGGCCTTTTTCTTCTCGGGTAAATAACAATCTTTTTAATAAAACCATCACCGACACTATGTGTTTTTACATCACTGTCATTCTTTAAGGCAAGATGGATCACCCTCCTGTCATTTGCGTTCATTTGCCCCAATGACATCGGCTTTCCATTTGCTTTTGCCTTTTCAGCTATTTTTTCTGCAAGGCTCCTGAGCTTCGAATGTCTTTTATCAAGATAACCACAGACATCCACTTTAATATTATATTTTCCGCCTTTACTTTTATTTACCGCTTTTTCAATAATATATTGAATTGCATCGAGAGTTTGTCCTTTTTTTCCGATAATAACCGCCGGATTGGAACAGTCTATGTCAAAACAGATATCTTTCCCCTCAATTCTAACTGAGGTTTTAGCGCCATCTGTAATGGTATTAAGGATTTTTTTCAAGATATCAAGCCCTTTCTCAATATAACCGTTTTCATTTTGCTCATCACAAACAAGAGATCCGGAGAGTTTTTCTTCCGGGCTATTAAAATCTGCATGTGATATTTCTTTCTCAATATCCTGTACAGCTACTCTGATTTTTGCCTTTTTTGTTCCGACAAGCCCAAATATACCGCTTGATCCATGTGAAATAATATCGTGCTTTATTTCCTCTTTTGTTAAATTCAGCTCTTTACATGCTTTTTCAATTGCTTTTTCAACATTTCTCCCATCAAATTCCAAATAATGGGTCATACGTTTCCTCCGCTTCTAAGCCGTCGTTTACAAATAATCGTGACATTGAAATGCCGTGCCCGGCATAAGGAGCCGTAACAAAATGGTCAGAAATGTAATGGTTATTTTGTAACGACCCCTAAGCAGTTTTCCTTGAAACGATATATTGCTGAAGGATGGATAAAATATTGTTAAGAAGCCAGTATAAAACCAGACCGGCAGAAAAATTGACAAATATGACCGTAAACACAAATGGCAATATCATCATCATTTTTGCCTGAGTCGGATCGCCGACCGCGGGAGTCATCTTCTGCTGTATAAACATTGTTGCTCCCATTATTATTGTCAGAACAGGTATGCCATATGGCGGTTCCATAAAAGGAATGGAAAAAGCAAAATTAAACAGCCTGTCGGGAGCTGAAAGATCTTTTATCCAGAACATAAACGGGGCATGCCGTAATTCTATCGTTTCATAAAGCATTCTGTACAGAGCAAAGAAAACCGGAATCTGTGCTACCATGGGCAGGCATCCGCCCATGGGATTGATCTTGTATGTTTTATATAATCCCATAAGCTCTTCGTTCATGCGCTTCTTGTCGTTCCCGTATTTCTCTTTTATTCCTGCAAGGAGCGGCTGAATTTTTTTCATCTCATTCATCGACTTGTAGCTTTTTGATCCGAGAGGCCAGAATAAAAGCTTTATTATTATTGTAAGCAGAATAATAGCCACGCCGTAGTTTGGAATGAACCGGTATAAAAAATTCATGAAATAAAGGAAAGGTTTTGCAAGAAAATCAAACCATCCGAAATTAATAGACTTATTCAGATCATATCCCAGGCTCCCTAAAAGCTTCAAGCTCTTTGGCCCAAAGAAAATATTAAATTCGACCTGTTCCTGAGCGCCAGGGCGAATCTCTTTTTCAGGATTCAAATACTGAACCTCAAGATATCCCTTATCTCCTAAATTGAGGCGCATATCTGTTTCCAAAGATATTTTCGGAATAATTGCGGCCATAAAATATCTATCCTGGACGGCAACCCATTTAAGAACCCCTGAATATGTGTTCTTTTCTTCAATATTTTTCAGTTTTACCTGTTCAAGGCTGTTGTTTATTAAAGCGCTCGGACCTTCAAAACTTTGTGAACCGCTCTTATCATTATAATAAGTGTTTAGAGAAACAAACAGCTTGTCTTTTATGGATTCAGGGGACTGGTTTATGATATTAACGGTTAACCCGATCATGTATGTGTCAGCAGATAAATTATATTTCTTTTCAATAATGACACCCCGTGGAGATTTCCAGTAAAATCTGATCTCTTTATTTCCTTCTTTCAGATCAATAACCTCCGAATCAGCATCTGAAACAAAAAGAGCAGTCTCTATACCCGGAACGCTTTTTCCGGCAAAGCCGGCCAGTATCGTTCCCGTTTCTACTTCTTTGGGTATCAGCTCTTTATTCGGTGAATCGTCGTTTATATTTTCCCTGTATTTAGACAAGACAAAACTTGTGACGGCAGCGCCCTTTTCATTAATATTCAGAGAATAAAACGGGGTGTTTATTTTAATAACCTTGGATGTTTCTCTCGTTTTAACTGAAGGTTCTGCATATGAAGGTTTTTCCTGCAATTTGATCTCTTTGCCGGATTCCGGGGCTTCTGTCTTAATGGCCTGCTGTTTCTCTGCGGCTTGTTCTACTTTTGTTGCCGGTTTCTTATCATTATAAAAATAATCCCAGGCTAAAAAAACTAAAAATGAAAGCGCTACCGCTATTATAAAACGTGACTGTTCCATTAACCCCCCCCGATATCATTCGGTGCTTATATCAATAATCCCGCCATTCCCTCGTAAGCATGATTCAAGAACTATTTTGTTTCCATCCGGAAATGAGGCAGGATTATTTGATATTGATACATTAATTTTTTTATCTAACTTTTTGGGACCGGATCGATCCCGCCCGGATTATAAGGATGGCATCTCAATATCCGTCTAACCGCAAGGGATATTCCCCTGAAAAGACCATGCCGATAAATCGCGTCATAGGTATATTCTGAACAGGATGGATAGAAACGGCAAACAGGCCCGGTTAGCGGAGATAGGATATACTGATAACAACGGATAAATAAAAGAAATGTTTTTCTAATTATCAATACCTTCCTCTATCTTCTTAAAAACATCCTGCAATGACGGTATAAAAAGTTCTGATGCCAGGCTTCCTGCTTCAGGTTTAGCAATAACGTTAATATCCCATTTTCTTTTAAAGCTGCATTTATTAATTCGAAAGTATTCACGGATATGGCGCTTTATTTTATTGCGCAGGACTGAATTTCCCGCTTTTTTTGATACCGTCAAACCAAGCCGGGTTGTTCCAAAGAGACCTTGCGAATAAACGACTGTAAAATATTTATTTTTTACTCTTTTCCCGTTCTTTGATAACTGAAGAAAATAGCTGCGCTTTAGTATTCTGTCGGTCTTTGGAAAATTGAAGTTATGCAATATTAAGCTTCTGTTTGGTTGATTGACTACCTGCGGTTAAAATTCCTTTATACGACCGATAAACGGGTCCTACCCTTTGCTCTTCGCCTGTTTATCAGTTTTCTTCCCTGCTTTGTAGACATTCTTTTTAAAAAACCATGCGTTCTGGCTCGTTTGAGTCTGCTTGGCTGATATGTTCTTTTCATAACTTATACATCCTTCATCAATTTGGTGTTTGCTATTAATATTATCAAATATAACGGTGAGTTAAATTGCTATGCTTTGATGTTTTTTTCAGAGATAACCCTATAATAGCCGCGAAATAGAACATATATATATCACCGTGTCAATAAATAATGCAACTATTTATATGAGAATACAGGAGTCAGAATACAGAAGAAAAACAATACCATGGTTATTCTGGCTCCTGTCTCCTGTATTCTCATGCTTCGTTGTGCCCGTTCCGGGCATGGCTGTTAGTCACAAAGAGACAAAGGTTCACCCTGTTAAATAGGGTTCCCTTTGGGAAATTTAACAGGGCAGGCATAGGCACAAAGTTGTAGGAATACGATCGGAAGGCAGGACACAATCTATCCAAATACCGTTTTTGTAGCCGTCTCATGGGAAGTTAAGCAGCTCATTCTCTTCAGAATCTCTCGACTTTGTGCCTTTGGTGCTCTGTGCCTTTGTGCCTACCTGAGTAGTTACTAAATAATATTATAACCATCCTCACTCTTTATATATTTCATATGTTTCAAACTCCTGCAAATGATATTCCGCCTTTGGATATATTACAATCTGTCTTCCTATCATTTTTTCAAGAGAGACGATAAGATGATTTTGTTCTCCATGCAGCAGCTCGGCTATTTCGTGATGAACGTGCAGGGCAACCTTAATGCCGGCCATGTCAAGGGCTTCCCGCTGTATTTCCCTGTATATGTTGTAGCAAATCGTCTGCCTTGCCAACAAATACCCGTCTCCGTCACAGTAAAAACATGGTTCGCAAAGAACCTGTGTCAACGGAGACCTTATTCTTTTTCTTGTCAACTGGATCAATCCCAATTCCGAAATAGGAAGAACATGCGTTTTGCTTTTATCCTTGGCCAAAGCCTCCTTTAGAGCATTAAAGACCTTCTCCTGATTCTGCTTTTTTTCCATGTCTATAAAATCAATTATAATTATTCCGCCGAGGTCTCTTAGCCGTATTTGATAAGCAATCTCTTTTACCGCTTCAAGATTTGTCTTTAATATGGTTTCTTCCAGATTATGCTTTCCAACGTAACGTCCTGTATTGACATCAATTGCAACAAGAGCTTCGGTTTGCTCTATGACTATGTACCCTCCTGATTTCAGCCATATTTTTCTTTTCAAGGCACGCGATATATCACCCTCGAGGTTATTCGCATCAAAAATAGGCTCATATCCTTCATACAGATCTACCGAACTCTTTAAATTTGGCATGAATGTATCAAGAAAAGAGAGAACCGATTCATAATCCGGCCGTGAATCGATAATCATTTTTTCCGCCTCGTGCATCAATAGATCACGCGCGGCCCTGAGGCATACCGTAAGCTCTTTATGAAGAAGTGACGGCGCCGGAGCTGTTTTGTATTTTTCCTGGATATTTCTCCACAAATTGATAAGAAAGTTCATTTCATAATCAAGGGTTCCTTCGTGGATTCCTTCCGCAGCAGTCCTGACAATATATCCGTAATTCTCCTTTCTTAAAGAGATAACCATTTCTTTAAGGCGGTTTCTTTCGGCTTTGTTCTCAATGCGTCTCGACACACCTATATGATCCGAATTAGGCATAAGAACTATAAATCTTCCCGGGAGGGTAACATAAGAAGTCACGCGTGCGCCTTTTGTTCCGATAGGCGACTTTGCCACCTGAACAAGGAGCTGCTGCCCTTCGGTAATGATCTCTCCTATTGTCGGTTCATTATTTTTATTCAGAGAAATAACCGGTTCCTGAAACAATTCTGCGGTTTCATCGATATCATCTTCCCCGGAATCAAGCAGTTTGATTTCCCTGCAACTCCCGAAATTCAGATCATCTACATATATAAAGGCCGCCTGATTAAGTCCTATATCAATAAAGGCTGCCTGCATGCCCGGCAACACCCTTTGAACTTTTCCCTTATAGACATTTCCTGCGATATCGGAACTGTTTCCACGTTCGATAAAAAGCTCCGCGATTGTTCCGTCTTCAAGAAGCGCGATTCGTGTTTCATGTTCACAGACATTAACAACTATCTTCTTGTACATAATAACACCTTATTTTAATGTTTTTGAATCAATGATATTATAATGTTATCGAGGTTTTAACTATCCTTGCCTTTTTTAACTGCTCTTCGGAAAGAGCAAAAATCCTTTTTAGGACTTCAGCAGGTCTTACCATTTTACCCGGCTCTGACGATAATGCCATTTCCAGTCTGCCTGGAGATATCTGGTTGATGGTCTTAACCGCTTCCTTAAGGTCGATCTTTTTTTTCATTCCTTTTTTATTTATCCGTTCTATTACAACACTTGAGCCCATTTTATACAATTCCAGGCTTTCTTTATCAAAACGCCCCTTGCTCAATGAAACTTCATAGCCACAGGTTCCTTGCCTGTTGCCCGCACCCTTCACAGCCTCCGTGCAATTATAAACGGATAATCCTTCCGGGAGCTGCCCGTTTAATTTTTCAGGAATTGCGGCAGGTTCAGTTTTTTCCGATACTGTCAGATAAAAAGTTTCGCAAAGACTTTCCATTCCTATCGGAAGCGTGTCTTCAAAAGATATTTTTGGCATCGGATGAAATCCTTCCGAATAAGCAACCTCAATTCCGGCCCGGTTTATTGCGCGCAAAAATATGTTTATGAGTTCCAGGTGTCCGAAAAACCGCGACTGATCCCTTTTTATGAAAAATATTTTCAGTTTTTTAAAATTCCTTTTTAATGTACCTGCATCTATTCGTTTTATCTCTTCTTCTTTTCTGCTGTCTCTGCAAAGTTTTGGTTCAATAAAATCAAAATCACATACGCCGCATGAACTGCAACCGCCATTCCTGCAATCCGCCGTTACTTCGGCCCGCATGGCCTTATCAAGCTCCGATATCAAGAATTCCTTTGAGGTCCTTGTGTCAACATGGTCCCAGGGAAGCGGCTCCGATACGGATCTTTTCCGCAAAAGATAAAAATCCGGATCAATACCTGCATCGGCAATTGATTCTTCCCTCTTTTGCCGAT
>CAYVMK010000077.1:0-8065 GCA_964452445.1 uncultured Desulfonema sp.
CAATATCCACACCGGAATAGGTAAAAGTTAGAAAGTCATCCGGTAAATTGAGACCAGAAAAAACGGGTCCATTACTATCTCGAAGATGGGTATGCTTTTCAAGGTACCAATCGCCAACAGTCTTGTGAAGCAGACTCTGACGGCCATTTCCCACCCGGATATAACGACGCAGTATATAGCGTGCTTGTTGTATCCATAAAGGTTGCCTAAAATTGCCAACCTGGTCTAAAACAACCGCCATGCGTGGCACATATCCCCAGAATAGTTCGTCTCCGCCATACCCTGATAAAACTACTTTTACACGCTCGTGTGCTAATTGAGAGACCATCATTGTTGGAAAGATTGAAAAATCTGCGAAAGGTTCTCCGCAAGAATCGACAACCTGGTTCAGCATAGCAAGCGCATCTTCGGGGTTAATCTTTCGAACGATATGTTCAAAGCCAAGTATATCTGCATAGGTTTGGGCATGGATCGATTCATCGTGACGGGGATCCAAAGTACCGATGGTAAATGCCGGAAGTCTTTCATTACTAATTGTCCGAATATACGAAGCAACAAGGGGAGAATCGATTCCACCTGAAAGGAAAACACCAACTGGCACATCACTGATCAAGTGTCGACGAACAGAATTGTGAATCGCAATCTCTACTGCGTCAAGTGCTTCCTCGCCTTTGAGATCAGGTTGCTGCCATACAGGTAATTCATAATAACGTCCCTGAGTTAGCTTACCTGCCATATTTATTTCCAACCAACACCCTGGTTCTAGCATTTGTGTATTCTCTAGAATTGCATAAGGACTGGGGATGTAACCTAGTTTTAAGTACAATGCCAACGCTGGTTTTAATACTTTCGATTTTTGTATCCATGGGTGTTGTAAAAGCTGATCGTATTGTGACGCAAATACCAATCCATCATCTGTTTTTAAATAGTATAGTGGTTTAATGCCGGCATGGTCTCGTGCCAGCAGCAGTTTTTGACCGAGGACGTCAAAAAAAGCAAGCGCAAACATCCCATTGAACATTTCGAGTGCTTTCACCCCCCAATACCTTAAAGCGTATAGAACAACCTCACTATCGCCACTTGAGCGGAACTGCACGCCAGTCTGTTCCAGTCTATGCCGGATTTCTTGATAATTGTATACTTCTCCATTGAATACAAGAGCATAATTTCCATCCGGTGTTAACATCGGCTGCTGACCTGTTGGTGCAAGATCTAGGATTGCGAGTCGTCGGAATCCGAAAGCGCAGTGTTTCCCGTCCGACCAATAACCCTCATCGTCCGGACCACGGCGGGTCATTACCCCGGTTAATCTACGAATAAGTGGCTCATACATATTGATCGGCTCATCATTGCATAGAAATTGCCCAATAATACCGCACATATTTAGACGGTCTCCTCAGTAATTTGGTTCTCTCTATGCAACCAATGCCTAACACGGTTTCCAAGCTGGTTTGAAAAACTGTCGAGCGTGAAAAGTATTTCTTCCAATTGGGGAGTAAAAATTGTTAATAAAAGAAAAAAATAAACAATACCGCCCACACAAACATAGATTAATAATTCAATCGGCACCGGCAGGTTCGCAAAGTTGTTCACTAGAAGTTTCACGCCAAAAACAGCAGCTGCCATTATCATCGAGATCTCAAGGGGAGGCAATAGAGATTTAAGTACTTTCATGAATGACAATTGTATTAATTTGCAGGCTAGATAAATGGCTACAAATCCGCTAAGAGTTCGGATAATTGTTACTCCATATGCAACACCGTTAATCCCATATGATGCACCAAGTAAAATTGCTAGAAAATAAAAGGGCAATGTTATTATATTTAGTTTAAATCCTATATCGGGTCGACCCATTGAATTGTAAACTGTACCGACTGGTGAACCTATTGCCCGTTGAAGAGTGAATATTATTAAAACTCGCAATGGCAGTACTGCGGAAATCCACTTTGGTCCGTATAAAAGCAAAATGAACTCATCAGCAACTACAAACAATCCAATTAATAGTGGGAATGCAATAATTCCCAGAAGGCGCAACATTCGGTGATAAGCTTGACGCATCGCTTCTGGATGTGATCTTAATTTCGATAATGATGGCATGGCAACATCTGAAATCACTGAGGTTAAGTTTTGCGTAACTAAGTTGGATGTTCGCCAGGCTCGGTCATAAATCCCCAATGCGTCGTTACCAAGTAACTTACCAATCACTAATGAGTCACCATCATTCCCTAAGGCTTGTAAAAGGGTTGTACCAATCAATGATTTGACATAGGCGAAAATTTCTCGCCAATATTGAAATCCGAACTTAAAATTTGGATGCCAATGTGACATCCACATCACTAAAAAAGCTCGTGGTATTGTAATAATAACCCCAGGAATGATCAAACTCCAAACCCCCCATCCCGTAAGAGCCATTCCTACGCCTAAGAAAGCTGATATAAACGCTAGTACACTGTCACGAACTACAAGAAGGCGATAATCGATTTCCCGTTTAATTAATGCCTCTGGAACAATACTAATTTGACTTAATATAAGTCGACCAAGGATAACCAGTAAAACGGGTTGGAGAAGAGTCTGATCGTAAAACTTTGCTAATACGGAGGAAAATGGAACAAACACCAAGCAAATGCCAAATACCATTGTCAAGTTTAGCCAAAAAGCTGCTTGGACTCTTGATTCCCGTCCTTCTTTACAATCATAAATAATATAATTTCCTACTGTCGCTGACCCAAATGCAAAAAAAATCTTAAGCAATACACTTGCCAACGCAACCAAACCAAAATCTTTTGGGTCAAGTTGACGAGCTAGGATTGCAGCAGTGATTATCCCAATAAAATTGGTGATAATGCCCTGGCCAAATAGCCAAGCAGCACTTCGAGTTGTTTTTGTTGCTATACTTTTTTTATTCAATATAGGAACTTTGCTCTGTTTCCAATCGTTTGGCAATTAAGTTCAGCTCACAAGCAATTCCATATTGTCGCATTTTTTTAAGAAGCTCAACATACTCAGGATTATTGCGCGGTGTATACTCATCATCTTGAGATGGCCACCATTCTAATACTTTAAAACCTGCTTTAGAGAGGAAAATTTCTAGGCTTTGTCGGCTGAAATGATGATAATGCTGGTTGATGCTTAATGGAAAAACATTCTTGGTATAACTTGCCAGAAAATCTATTGGTAGATGATTTTGCATAAAGCTGAAATCAGGAACTCTTAATAAGAGTAAACCATCTGGTGTCAAGCATTCCTTAAATTTATTTAACATCTGGTTAATATCAATCACATGTTCAAGCATATCCCAAGCAGTGAGGATATTAAAAGCCCTATTTGGATTTATTTCTAGAATAGATCCCGATTCAATGTTGATGTCAAATCGACTTTTGGCTTCTAGTGTGAGGGTTTTCGAAACCTCAATGCCTTCTACCAAATATCCTGCATCTCTGGCAAGATTTAAGAAATATCCGAATCCACATCCAACATCAAGTAGTGTTGTTCCTGCGGGTGCATATTTTTTGAGGCGTTGAAGTCCCCGAATAAAAGAATTCTTCAAATAAGGTGCATAATTCTCTAAATAATTATTAATGTAATTTTCTTTTGAATATAATTCAAAATGTTTTTGTTCTTGGGATTTTATAGTTCGGATTGGTAGGGTTCGACCCATGCCACAGGTTGTGCATTTTTCTACCCAGAATGGTTTTTGAATCATTACAATTGAGTACTCTCGGTTTTCACACGCTTTACACTGTATCCGATAAAAATTACGAAGAAATCGTTGGTAAACCAAACTTATTTGTTTGTACCGATACCGAAATCTACTTGTTCGAAGTGCTTGCATAATTTTCTCCAAAAGGAAGGCTCGTATTGTTTTTACAATTCCATAGAAATATTAATGAGAGGTATTCGATACGACGGTAATAGCATTGAAGAAAATCAAGGATAACTAATTGAATAGGCCTGTCCAGAATTAAGAATGAATTACAAATTTCAATGGATTTCATCATGGGTATTGATCAAGTATTTCAACAGAATCATGCGGATCAACAGCAGCGACGAGACGATTACCTGTATCTCGAATGGTTTTCAAACAACTCCAATTAATGCATATTGATTCATAACTATTTTCCTACCCTTATGACTCGAAAACCCTTTTCTTGAAGTTTTTCCTCATTTAAAAAATTTCGACCATCCACGACCAAAACTGGTTTGACGGATCCCCAGTCTAATTTTCGGTATTCGGGCCATTCAGTAACCAGAACAATACCGTCGGAATCCTGCAGGGCTTCAGAGACATCGTCGCAGAATTCAACACCCAGATCAGGGTAGAGTCGTCGGGCATTTGCCAAGGCTACCGGGTCGTGCACTTTGACCTGGGCACCACGCTGAATCAATGAACGGGCGATATCAATGGATGGGGCATCCCGCAAATCGTCAGTATCAGGTTTGAAGGAAAAACCAAGCAGGGTAATTTTGCGTCCTTTAAGTATTTTTAACTCGGTTTGGAGAGTCTCCACCACCCAGGAACGCTGGTGGTAATTCACGTCCCGCGCTGCCTGGACAATTGGCATTTCTAGTCCATACTCATGGGCAGTTGCAACAAGTGCAGCAGTGTCTTTGCCAAAGCAACTTCCACCCCAACCGATTCCTGCCTGTAAAAAGCGAGGTCCAATCCGTGAATCTAATCCTATCCCACGCATAATTTGAGTGATATCTGCACCTACCTTTTGGGCAAGGTGGGCGATCTCATTCGCATAGCTAATCTTCAAAGCTAAAAATGCGTTTGCCGCATACTTGATGAGTTCAGCAGAAGCCAGATCACAGGTTACCAACGGGACAGCACTCACTTGATCCGGGCGTGGAAGGAAGGGCGGTGATGGAAAATCTTGATTAAGCAACGGTCGATAAAGATTAGTCAGGATATCTATCGCCTTTGGGTCTTCGGATCCGACCACAATTCGATCCGGGTAAAGCGTGTCAAAGACCGCTTGCCCCTGACGCAAAAATTCAGGGTTGGAAGCGATGGCGTAGTTACCATCAGGTTTGTGCCCTTTGGAGTGAGTATATCCATCGCGCAAGAGGGTGGAAACCCAATTGCCTGAACCGATCGGAACAGTGGATTTGTTCACCACTACTGTATATTGGCTATCCAGGCGTTCTCCGACTGATTCAGCCGCCATTCTGACATATTGTAGATCAGCACTGCCATCAGGCAATGAGGGGGTTCCGACGCTGATAATTACAACATCACAATGCGAAATATCAGCTTCATTATAGTCTGCGGTGAATTTTAAATTATTCTGTGCTAATAAAAGAAGTTCATTCAAATTTGGTTCGTAAAATGGGATCTTTCCTGTAAGTAACATATCAATTTTTTGTTGATCAACATCAAGACATGTGACCTTATTCCCAAGGTAAGCTAAAGCTACCCCGGTAGTTAATCCCACATAACCGGTTCCCACTATCAGAACATTCATTGGTCCGTCTCTTTAATATTAGATTTCATTCTGTCACAATCTGACTTGCCCATTCGCGTTCGGTTAGGTACCAATTACACAATCGTTGTATGCCATCTTCCAGATTTACCAGGGGTTGCCAACCAAGCAAATGGATAGCCTTTCTGATATCGGCTTGGTTAGCAGTCATATCTGCAATATGGAAGGGATGGTACTTAATATTGGCTTTAGCTCCCATATTCTTCTCAAGATGAGCAATCATTTCATTGATTGTGATTACTTCATGTCCACCCAGGTTAATAATCTCATAGCCAATCGGTTTGAGACCAAGGATTGTCCCCCTGGCGATGTCATCGAGGTAAGTAAAACCACGAGACTGATTGCCATCACCATTGAGGTGCACAGGTCGCCCCTCTTTGATCCATTGGGCAAAACGGAACATCACCATATCCGGCCGACCGGCAGGTCCATATACTGTAAAATATCGGAAAATCGTCACATCGATTCCATAAAGGAAATGGTAGGCGTGACACATTGCTTCTGCCCCCTTTTTACTGGCGGCATAAGGCTGTAGAACCAGGTCTGAAGAAGCTATTTCAGGAGTAGGAAGGGGAGCATTATTCCCATAGATACTTGAAGTAGATGCCAAAATGAACTTCGGAATATTATGTTGACGACTGAGTTCGAGAAGGTTAAGAGTTCCAGTCATGTTCGTATCAACGAAAACCCAGGGATTTTCTACTGAGGCGCGCACACCGGCTCGAGCAGCCAGGTTGATTACAGCATTAAAAGGTCCTGCCTGAAAAACATTTTCCAAGGCAGGTCGGTTACAGATATCAATTTGGAAAAAACTGAACTCGGGCAGTTGTTTCAAACGATCTAAGCGATAGTATTTTAATCGCACATCATAAGCATCACAAAGGTTATCAATCCCTGTAACTGTATGCCCTTTAGCAAGTAACATTTCGCAAACACGCGAAGCAATAAATCCGGCTGCTCCGGTGACTAGATAATTCGCCACTACAATCTCACCACTTTCGGATTGTTTTTTCCAAGGATACCTAGAATATTACAGGTATCAAAAGGTGCAACGCCAGTAACTCGGATTGCCTTAAGATGCCTTGGCGCAATATAACTACATATCCCTATAAGGGCAAAGGTTACTAGTTTATTAGATGGATCTGTCATTTGTGATTTCATTTTTAGAATCTTTCAAATTCGCCCAAATACGTTCGGAATTTTGAACTAATTTGTGAAAAATATGATATAATTAGAACACAAGAACTAATAACTAAAACGGCCCTACAATGTGCGTCAACACACAGTAAGGCCTGACCATCCCCGCCGAGCAACCGGCAAGAATAGCTTCTGTGATTCTACCATGTGCCCGGCAAACGCTGGGCACTTTTGATAGCGGGGAATATCAAAATGGAGGATCATATGCAGACCAATCAAATTAGAAATTTCGTCCATTCTTCAAACAACCAATCTTTAGATGTATTAGTGAGAGTCGTACTAAACAGCCTACCGAGCCCGCGCTCCAAACGAGTGTATAACATGGCGATTCGCCATTTTGTAGATTACCTAGGAGTACAAGAGGGATCAAACCTCGATAAACTCTTCCTGCAAACCTATATTGCATCTATGCAAGATGAAGGCATCGGAGAGGGGAGTATCAATTTGCGTCTAGCTGCGATCCGCAAACTCAGCCGGGAAGCCGAAGAATTGAAGGTGTGGCCAGCAACCGTTGCTTCTGCTTTTGCCTCCGTCAAGAACATTCCCCAGCGTGGACATCGTACGGGGAACTGGCTTTCACTTGAACAAGCCCAGCAGCTGATCAATGCGCCGGATATCTCCGCCTTGTATGGTTTGCGTAACCGAGCAATGTTGGCTGTTTTGATTGGTTGTGGTCTTCGTCGCCATGAATTGGTCAAATTAATACTACCTCAATTACAGATGAGAGAAGGTCGCTGGGTGATTACTGACTTGGTAGGGAAACGCAATAAAACTCGCACGGTCACTGTCCCTAACTGGGTAAAGCAATCTATTGATGTTTATATCAATGCCACTCAAATCCACTCAGGACACCTCTTTCAAGCCATGACCAAAGGAGGTCACATTTCCAGGGACAGTATTAGTGCAGAGACGGTGCGAGATGTGGTCAAGATCTATTCCCGTCAGTGCGGCTTCTCGATTTCCCCCCATGATTTGAGACGCACTTATGCGAAATTAGCTTTTAAGAATGGCGCCAAGATCGATCAAATACAACTCAATCTTGGACATGAGTCCCTGGCCACAACCCAGGTTTATCTCGGTACAGAACTGGACCTGAAAAACGGTCCGGGAGATTTTCTAAATATAAACATCCAATAACCTGAATAATCCAAAACAATCTATTTCTGTGTAATTGATAGAACCATGAATTAAGGGCAACTAATATATGCTTGCGGATTCAATTTTAGAATTCAGGTTGTTGGGCGAAAAACACAACTTTCTTTAAGGTTGGCAAATTTCTCTAAATTATTGCCAGTTAATCGCTGTATATCAGGCAATTTTGAAAATGGTGTTTCCACCGGAGTTCTTTAAGATAACTTGTGTTAAGGGACATTATCTGTACT
>CAYVMK010000078.1:0-8026 GCA_964452445.1 uncultured Desulfonema sp.
CCGATTCTTCAAGCATATTGCCGATAAGAGTTGTTGCTGTGGTCTTTCCGTTTGTCCCGGTTACGGCAACTATCGGCTCTTTAATGAATCTTGACGCAAGCTCAATTTCTCCCGTAACAATTGCTCCCCGTTCTGCGGCCCTTGTAACGGGCTCAATTGTACGCGGCACTCCCGGGCTTAAAACGATGAGATCGGCATTTTGGAAAGTTAATGAACCATGCGTTCCAAGCTCAACATTAACCCCGATTGCCTGAAGCTTTTTTGCCGCATCATCAAGATTTTTATCTTTTGAAGAATCCGAGACCGTGACCTGAGCGCCTCTTTTTTTTAAAAAAGCGGCTGTCGATATTCCTGTTTTCCCCAGACCTACCACAACTGTTTTTTTCCCGGCTATTTCCATTTGTTCCTTCAGCCTTTGTTCGTGATTCATTGATCGCCGTTCGTCGCTCGTTTTGCCGCCACGAAGACACGAAGTCACTAAGTGTCTATTTGTGTCTTTGTGCCTTCGTGGCAAGCTTCGCTTTCCCACTATCCACGATTTACGATCTTTCCCTCGAACCCTTGACCCCTTGAATCCTCGAATCCTTTCTTTTCACTTTGTGCCTTTGCCCCTCTGTGCCTTTGAACCTTTCTTTTCTGTGCCTTTGTCCCTTTCTTTTTTTTGCCTTCACACTCGCACCCTCGAACCCTTGACCCCTTGACCCCTCGACTCCTTTCTTTTTACCTCAACTTGAGCGTGCTCAAAGAAATAAGTGCAAGCGCAATCGCAATAATCCAGAATCTTACTATTACTTTGGGCTCCGGCCATCCTTTCAGTTCAAAATGGTGATGAAGGGGCGCCATTCTGAATATCCTTTTGCCTTTTGTCATTTTGAAGAAGCCCACCTGAAAAATCACCGAAAGAGCTTCGATTACGAATAACCCTCCGACAATGACAAGCAGGATTTCCTGTTTTGTTATGACTGCAACCGTCCCGATAACAGCGCCCAGAGACAATGAACCTACATCGCCCATAAAAACCTGCGCCGGGTATGCATTGAACCAGAGAAAGCCCAGGCCTGCTCCTGCAATGGCTCCGCAAAACACCGTTATCTCGCCGCTTCCCGGCACGTAATTGATCTGAAGGTACTCGGCGATTTTGACATGTCCCGCAACATAGGCAAAGATCATGTATGTTCCCGCCGTGATAATTGCCGGCCCTATGGCGAGGCCGTCAAGTCCGTCGGTAAGATTAACGGCGTTTGAAGTTCCCACAATAACAAGCGCCGCAAAAAGTATGTAGAACAGGCCGAGGTCGGGTGAAAATTTCTTGAAAAAAGGAAATGTCAGCGTGTCTGGAAAATCAGGGCACAGATAGATTAACGTGCCCGCAACGAGAGCGAGAAGCGACTGCATGGCAAATTTTTGCAGCGCGCTTAAGCCCTTGTTCTCTTTTTTGACCTGCTTCAAGCAATCATCCGCAAACCCGATGGCGCCGTATCCTGTGATAACCAGCAGCAGTATCCATATGTAGTAATTGGTGAGATTGCACCAGAGTAAAGTCGATACTGTGATTGAAAAGACAATAAGGGTTCCGCCCATGGTCGGTGTGCCGGTTTTCTTCAGGTGAGCCTGAGGGCCGTCTTCCCTTATGTACTGGCCGATCTGCATCCGGGAAAGCCTGCGTATAACCCACGGCCCAAGAAGAAAGCAGATCAGAAATGCGGTTAAAACGGCATATATTGTCCTGAAAGTAATGTATCTGAATACATTAAAGACAGAAAATGTCGTATGAAGCGGATATAATAAATGATAAAGCATCCTCTTATTCTCCCGCCCATTCTTTCAGTTTTAATACGATCCTTTCCATTCTCATGCCCCTTGAACCCTTGACAAGCAACCAGTCTTCGGGTTTAAGCCGGCCTTTCAGATCGTTAATAATATCCTCATGTGACCCGGTGAAGACGGCAGAAGGCGCCATGCCGTTTCCCACAGCCCCTTCCGCGATCTTTCCGGAAAATTCTCCTGTGGCATAAAGCCTTGCAATGCCGGATTCCGCAGAAAGCGCTCCTATTTTGCGGTGCATCGCTTCCGAGTGCGTTCCGAGTTCAAGCATGTCGCCTGCCACAAGAATTCCACGTTTATCGCCCTTAAGCCCGGCAAGTGTTTTTATGGCAGCCTCCATTGAGCCGGGATTCGCATTGTAGGAATCGTCAATAACGGTGATTCCGTTTTTCATGGTAAATATATTCATCCTTCCTTTTAAGGGACTGAAATTTTCCAGGCCGGCTTTGATATCGCATGCGTCAAGACCGAGAAGATATCCGACGGAAGCCGCCGCAAGAGCGTTCGATACCATAAATTTCCCGGCGACAGGGAGATTAACCGTTATGGACTCTTTGGGAAGCCTGAGCATAAATGAAGTCGAAGCTCCCTTTGCCTCGACCGACAATGCCCTTATCAAGGCGTTCTCCGAATGTCCGAAGAGAATCACGTTTCCTGCCGCTTTTTGAGCAAGGCGCATGGCTCTTTCATCATCGGCATTGAGAATTGCCGTTCCGCCGGGCGTTATACCATCAAGGAGTTCTCCTTTCGCGTTCATGACCCCTTCAATGGAATTCACTCCTTCAAGATGCGCCGGACCGATATTTGTTATTATGCCGATTTCGGGCCTGCATATTCCGGCAAGCCGCGCTATTTCGCCGGAATGATTCATGCCGAGCTCAACTACGGCCAGTTTGTGAATCGGGCTTAGCTTAAGAAGGGTCAGAGGCAGGCCGATCTCGTTGTTCAGGTTTCCTGTTGTTGAAAGAACATGAAAACGGCGGGAAAGAATTGAGCTTGTCATCTGCCTTACGGATGTCTTGCCGTTTGAGCCGGTTATTGCAACAACCGAGACGCCCGCCCTTATTCTGTTATAAGCCGCGAGATCTCCCAGCGCTTTTACGGTATCTTCGACCGCGACACAAAGCGCCCCGTCCTTTTCACAGTTGCCGCAGGGAAGCCTTTCAATATGCTGCCTGCCGGCAATCAAGCCTTTTATGCCCTTATCGATCACCTCGCCGGCAAAGGTGTGTCCGTCATGAGAAATCCCTTTTATTGCGACAAAAAGTTCACCGGGAGATATTGTCCTGGAGTCAATGGAAATACCGGTAAATGAGCTGGTTGCGCCCCCGGAAACAACAACACCTTTTGTCGCTTCAATTATCTCTTCCATTCTCCATGAGAACGGCTGTTTTGCCGAATCAGCGGATGAAACGGCAAGCTTTGCCTCCTCTCTGTCGTCAAACGGGATGGTATTCTTCCCGATTATCTGGTAAGTCTCATGTCCTTTTCCGGCTATCAGCACGGTATCGCCTTCCCGTGCGGTTCTTATGGAAAGATGTATCGCTTTCTTCCGGTCAGGTTCGACTGCATATCCCCGTTTATTAAAAAAAGGCGTCAGATCTTCCGTCTCATAGCGGTGAATTTTGTTTTGGCTGATACCGGCTGATATCCGGTTTATGATTTCCACAGGATCTTCTGTTCTCGGGTTGTCTGATGTGATGACCGCAAGGTCGGAAAGAGTTGCGGCTATTTCACCCATCAGGGGCCGCTTTGTTCTGTCCCTGTCGCCGCCGCATCCGAAAACGGATATAAGCCTTCCTTTTGTCATCGGCCTTAAGGATAGAAGAACATTTTTGAGGGCGTCGGGAGTATGTGCGTAATCCACATATACGGACACGCCTGAATCGCTGTTTATTCGTTCAAGCCGGCCGGGAATGACTGAAACCGATTCAATTCCTCTTTTTATTATTTCAGGAGAAATGCCGAATCCTGAAGCGGCTCCGGCGGCACACAGGATATTTTCAACATTGTGTTTTCCCACAAGATTTGATTTGACTTCAAAAGCTCCCTGTGGAGTCGAAATTAAAGCTTTGATTCCATCGGCGCCGGGAATGAAATCGGCGCAGGACACTGTGCATTCGGCATATGAACCGGTTGTTATGCATCTGTTTTTAAGAGCGCCCGCAAGTTCTTTACCCCTTTTATCATCGCAGTTAATTACCGCAAATGCCTTTTCCTTTTTAATCCCTGAAAAAAGCAGTTCGGTGAACAGTTTTTTCTTGCATATCCAATAAGCCTCCATATCTTTATGATAATCAAGGTGATCCCGGGTAAGATTTGTAAAAACGGCCGCATCGAAAAAGCAGCTCTCGATTCTGAAGAGGTCAATGGCATGGGATGAGACTTCCATTACAACATGGGTTATGCCCTCTTTTTCCATTTCGGAAAGAATCCTCTGAAGATCGAGCGATTCGGGCGTTGTTACGGGGTTCGGAAAAGTTTTTCCCGAAAAACGGTAATTGATTGTGCCGATGACGCCCGTTTTGAAACCGCCCGCTGTAAGGATGCTTTCAATCAGGTATGTTATGGTGGTTTTCCCGTTTGTTCCGGTAACGCCGATTAACGCAAGTTTCCCGGAAGGGTTGCCGTAATATTTTGCAGCTATACTGCCAAGCGCCTTCCTGGTATTGCCGACTTCAATTATTACAGAATTTTTCTTCATAGGTTTTTGAACAACAACAGCAGAAGCCCCCCTTGCTATTGCCTCGTCGACAAAGTCGTGGCCGTCCGCTTTATATCCCGGAATCGCAACAAAAAGGCCTCCCGGCCTGACATCCTGCGCCCTGTAATGAACCGAGCCGATGTCGGGGTCCGGAGAAAAAACCGCGTTTATGAGATTTGACAGCTTCACCCCAGTAACCTGCTTTCCTTAGGCGCCGTTACGAAATAACTATTGTTTTGGCTATTTCGTTACGGCGCCTTATGCCGTTTTTGGCATTCAGATGACTACTTTATTTTTTTCCAGCGGCTTCGATACCGTCAGCCCGTCGGTTTTTCTGTTTTTCGGCGGCACATTCAGGTAAGTAAGCGTTTCCTGCGCGATTTTACTGAAAGCGGGAGCAGCGACAATACCGCCATAGTGATTTTTCATGGGCTCGTCTAAAATAACGAGAACTGCTATTTCCGGATTTTCAGCCGGAGTAAAGCCGACGAAGGATGAAATGTATTTGCCTTTCGCGTATCTCCCGGTTTCATTGGTTTTTTGAGCAGTTCCTGTTTTACCGCACACCGTATAACCTTCAAGCGCCGCATTAAAGCCTGTTCCGTCCTTCTCTGTTACCGACATTAATATGTCTTTTAATTTACCGGCGGTCATGGACGAAACAGCCCGGCGTACCGGGATCGGGTCGAACCGGCTGACAGTAATGCCTTTTTGATCCATTATGGCCTTAACTATGTACGGCTTCATGAGAATCCCATCATTGGCTATTGCCGAAACAGCCGAGATAATCTGAAGGGGAGAAGCGGAAATTCCCTGGCCGAAGGATATGGCTCCAACATCAATTGCGCGCCAGTTTTTGTACGGAATAACGGCGCCGGATGTTTCGCCCGGGCAGTTGATGCCTGTTTTTTCACCAAATCCAAAATTTTTCAGGGTTCTGTAAAGGGATTCAGGACCTGTTTTCTTTGCGACTTTGGATGCTCCTATATTGCTGGATAACTTTACAACTTCCTTAAGAGTTAACCATCCGTAAGGGTGTGTATCGTGTATAATATCTTTTCCGATTCTATATTCCCCGTTTTCGCAGAAAAAAATTGTGTTTTCAGAGCAGTTGCCATATTCAATTGCTGCGGCAGCAGTAAAAATTTTCATTGTTGAACCCGGCTCGAAAGGATCCGTTATTGCCCTGTTTCTCCACAGGCGCTTGTCGAATTTTTCATAAGAATTCGGGTTTAATGAAGGATACTGGGCTATTGAAAGTATTGCGCCGGTTTTGGGTGACATTACTACCGCTATACCGGATTTTGCACCGTTTTCATCGACAGCTTCTTTTAATGCTTTTTCTGTTATGTACTGGATTGTCTGGTCAACAGTAAGGACAATATTCTTTCCGCTGTAATCTGTCGTTGTTTTTTCAGAATTAAAACCCTGCCCGAGAGCATCCTTCATAACAACATACTCGAAGTTGGAACCTTTTAACTGGTTGTCATAATAAAACTCAATGCCTTCAAGTCCGTTTCCGTCCAACCCGGTAAAGCCTATTGTTTGTGCTGCAAGCGTTTTCTGCGGATAGAATCTGCTGGTTTCAGACAGGAAGCCGACGCCGTCAAGGTTCAGACTTTTTACAGCATTGACTTCCTTCGGTGTAGCCTGGCGTTTTACCCATATGAAGGGTTTCTTTGCCAGAAGCCTTCTCTGAAGGATTTTGGAATCCATATTCAGCGAGTTTGCAAGCATCTTTGCGGTTGCTGCCGTATCCTGAATTTTACGCGGATAGGCTGCAATTGATGTCGCATTGATTGAAACCGCCATTTCGCGCAGATTCGCATCATAAATCGTTCCCCGTTTGCCTGATTCCTTAAAAGGCCTTTCATACTGATCGGAAGCTTTTTTAGCGAGCCATGAACTCTGATAAATTTGCAGATAACCGGCTTTTGCGCCAATGAATGCAAGGCAGACCGCGAAAAAAATGCCGACGCCGGTTATCCGGAGTTTTATATATTTTGATTTGGCGGTGTTCATGGGATTATAATAACCTGTCCCGGTTTCGGCATAATAAGACCGAGCTGCTGTGTTGCAATCTTTGCTATTCTCGGGGGAGATTTCAGGCGCGCAATCTCGATCTTAAGATTCTTCTGCAAAGCTGTCAGTTTTAACTTTTTATCCGTTTCTTTTGATATCTCATAGCCTGTTTTAACGCACTGAACTCTGCACCATGTGTAAATAAAAAGCTCCGATATTAACAAAACCATAATGATGATCCATAATCCTGTGTGCCTGGGGCCGGTTTTTTTATTTTTAATATTTTTTTTCAATTACTGATAATCCTGCTGCGCTCTTTCTGCCGCCCTCAGCTTCGCGCTTCGCGCCATCGGATTCGCAATTATCTCTTCTTTGCCGGGACGGAGGGCCTTTTTATTCAATATCCTGAACAGTCTGGTTTTATTGCATACACACTTGGGAAAACCGGGAGGGCAAACGCATTCTTTTTCCATCTCTTTTATTTTCCGTTTTACGATTCTGTCTTCAAGGGAATGAAATGTTAAAACACAAAGGCGACCTTTGGGGTTTAACAATTCCGGCACATTGTCCATAAATAATGAAAGCATTTCGAGTTCCCTGTTAACGGCGATTCTTAAAGCCATGAATACCCGCGTCGCAGGATGAATTTTTTGCTTACTCTGCGCTTTCCCCGATATTGAATTACAAACGATTTCCGAAAGGTGTGCGCTTGTTCCTATACGCGCCGTTTTCCTTGCTTTTGCAACATTGCGCGCAATATTTCTTGCCCAGCGTTCTTCTCCGTAATCCTTAAAAAGCTTTTCGAGGCTTGTTTCATCCAATTCGTTAACCAGATCTTCTGCCGTTGTATCGGATTCCGTATCCATTCGCATGTCAAGAGGCTCTTCTCTTTTGAAACTGAACCCTCTTCCGCTTGAATCAATCTGATGAAGCGACAGTCCCAGATCCAGCAAGATGCCGTCAACTTTTGAAATGCCGGACTCTGAAAGGAATTCGGAGAGGTGAACGAAATTGCCGTGAAAAAGACGGATATTTGAAAGGTACGGCTTTAATACGTTTTTTGCATTTTCAATTGCATCCTTATCCTGATCAATGCCTATCAGCAGACCGTCCGGCTTGATTTTTTCACAAATGGCCATTGCGTGGCCGGCGCCTCCCAGTGTGCAGTCCGCGAAAATCTTTCCGGGCTTGCAGTCAAGATAATGAATAACCTCTTTTGTCATGACAGGGATATGATAAGTCTGCATTAATCAGATTCCTAATTTCGCAATTTCGTTTCTTACATCCTCCTTTTTGCTGTCTTTTTCCAGCTGATCTATTTCCACATTCCAGCTTTCAACAGACCAGATTTCAAAATGATCAAGGGCGCCGACAAGCACTATATCTTTTTCAAGCCTTGCATATTGCCGCAAGGCGGGAGGAACAAGAATCCTGTCCTGTTTGTCGCAAAAGCATTCAAATGCTCCGCCGATGAAT
>CAYVMK010000079.1:0-7993 GCA_964452445.1 uncultured Desulfonema sp.
TTTAGTAAGTAAGAGATTATTTCCTGCGTTTTTCTACCCCTCAAGGGGGTACTGAAAAGAGTGGCAGGAAATAATCTCGTAAACTTACTTATCCCGTTTATCTGGGTTAGGAATCCATCAATTATTGATGAATTCATAAAAATACTTTATAAGACTGCATATAACAGCGGGCCGTAAAAATCAATGTATAAGAGGCGGAAGCTTTATTTATCACGATAAAATTGAAATCTAAAAAACAACAACAGGGAGATAATATGCTGAATTTATATGCCGCCAGATGGTGTCCCCATTGCATGAAAACGGAAGAATTTTTCAAAAAAAACAACATCCGGTATAATTATATCGATATCGAGATTCAACCTGATGAAGTCGTCCGTAAAGTAATAGAGGTAAACGGAGGTTTTGACTGGGTTGTTCCGACACTCGAATATAACGGCAGGTGGCGTGAAGGAAAGGTGTTCAACGAGGCGGAGCTTGCCCGCGATCTGAAGAATATGGGCATAGGCGATCACAGTGACTGAGGAAAAATTCAATCCGGCTTTTTTTTGAAAAATGCGCATATCCAGACATATTTGATATTGATTTTGAACTTGTTGTAAGCACTGTTAAATACGATCTGCCTCCTATAATTGAGCAACGGAAAAAACTCATATAGTTACCGATTTCGGCTCAAGGCTTAAATCGGTAATTATGTTATCGTTCCTTGCATTTCAGTTTTGATCTATACCCTCCACCTCTGGTGAAGGACCCGGAGAGGTTCTACCGATCCGGCGTAAAATGATATAGGCTCACTTTTCGCTCAGAAACGTCTTCGTTTCATAAGGATCAAACTTCACGAATATTCTGCCGTCAATCACAGGATGTTTTTTCCCGCTGTACACCTCGGTAAAGACTGCATCTTTTCCATCTCCTGCCGCCGCCACGGTCCCGATTTGCGCATCAACATGTGTTCCGATTGCATTGACCGTTATGATCAGCCGCTTTTCACCCTTTACTTTCATGCAGCAATGCACGGCAGGCCGCCCCGAAGGATCAAATTTGTTGCCGGAAGTCATCTCAACCGGCACTTTTACATCGAGATTATTTTCCAGAAGCCATGGATAAATCCTGTTAAGCCTCCCCACAACCCTTCCTATGTCTTCTCTCCCTTTTTCAGTCCTGCCGATATCGCCGAATGTAAAAAAAAATATTCCGCGGCTCCCGTGAACTACAGAAAGAAATGAGAGGCAATCCATCTCACGCCACGCCGGTCTTCGCGGCCAGCCCGAAGTTTCGTATGCTTCTCCTCCGAACGCCTGGATTACGGTTGTTATTCTTTCATTCCCGGCGATTGCAGAAGCCCTGTCGATCGAATCCGAAAGCCACGTCATTGGCATATTCGGGACAGGATACTGATCCATCATGAAAAAATCGGCTGCCTCAAGATAGTCACGGCAATTTCCAGGCCTTACTACAGCCACGCAGGTCGGAGCTTCAGGTATTCTGCTTTTAATAAGCTCGTGAATATCGGATGCCGTGTTTGCGGGAAACGATGTAAGCTCCGGTTCATCATTTACATAAAAGGCTGCATCATGCCGCCTTAAAATGTCTTGCCTCTTTTTATTCCAAAGGGAAGGCAATGCTTCCCCTCCCGGCATAAGGTAATCAAGATAGACTTTGAGCCTGTCAGGGTCGCGCGGAACCGAGAGAACATATCTCAAACCGACCTCATGACATTTTTCAATGGTTTTTTTCAGTTTTTCCCCTTCCCCGCCTATGATCACAGTGTTTACGGCAAGCATCTTTATTTCCGGAAGGTTATCGATATCCGCCCCGTACACGCCTATCGGAAAGAAGTTTTTGTAGAATGCATGCCGACTTCCGGCTTCATTCATTTCAGCTCTTTTTGAAAAGAAATAATGTCTTGCAAGTTTAGGGGATCCCATCAGGAAGGTTTCACCAGGATTGTCGTTTATGAAAATAATGGCGCCGGCTTCTGTCTTTTTCCCGCACTTTGCATAAACTTTTATCGGCTGAAAGCTTTTTGTTTTCCAGTGATTATCCAGATAATGTTTTTCACCGAAAAGAGTCACAGAGGGATAAACGCTGTTTTTCCAGTTATCACGGTAAAAGAGGCCTGAGAATATATATTCTTCTCCTTCTTGACAACCGGGAGGTTTGATTGCCCCGATCCATTTTCCGTCATTTCCATATCCGGAAGTTATGCCCAGAGAATAAAAATTTCGTGTATTCTCATTTTTATCGATCTCTCCTGCTTTCTTAACAGTAAAAACGCTCCTGATGTCAGGATCGATTTCCGATTCTCCCGTTCTCCATCCTTCGGGGAGAATGCCGCCTTTTATTTTTTGAAAACCCGGATTGATTATAAGGTTCCCCTGCGGTTCAAAAGCCCTGAAACATTCCCACAGCTTTTTCTTTTCAAATTTCGAATCTTTTATTCCGCCATAGGAGAAAACGAGGATTCCGTCTGCGCCGGCTTTTGCGCAATTTGCCGCCGCTTTTCCGAATTCCTCCGGGTTCAGGTCATGTGACTGAATTATCGGCCAGACACTGCAGCCTGCTGTCTCCGTGTAATACTGTGTCATCATTCCGACCCAGTCTTCTGAATGAGCGCACATTTTATGGTAGAGCATCGGAGATATCACATCGGCGATTTCCGACAACCGGAAAGCATCCTGGGCAAGTGTGTATGATACTGCGTCATCCTTCTCGCCTTTTCTCCATGGAACCGTAAAAAGACCCAGTGTGATCTTTTTCGGATGTTCCGCAAGTATGCCTTTAACATCTCTGACAAAGGAATTGATCTGTTCTTTCTTCCAGTCCATCCATTCATACAGGCAGTTGTTTTTTATCCAGAAAGCAGCTTCTTTGGTTTTCCTGCCGGCAGGGATTTTAATTTTTCTGTCCGCCTGAAATTTTTTCAGGCATCTTGCACAATAACATGTATCCGGAACATCAGGTTTTGCGGTTTCCCAGAATCCCGGATAGCGGATGTAATCAAGCCATATTCCGTCAATGCCATGATCTTTTCCAGGAACATCCACCAGATGTTTTATATGTCTAAGGCGATCTTCACGCCATTTTACATGGGTTGGGCATGTTCCTTCCTGTCCCTTATCGCCCTTCTCTTCCCCCAGATTCTTTCCGTTTGCCTTGACCGGCCTTGAATCAGGATATTTCTCCCATGCCCCTTTTCCGCCAAATGCATTGACCGAAACATAGACTTTGAAACCCTGCTCTTTGTACCATTTGACTGCATCCTGTTTTGGAGGAACAAAGACCGCATTCACTCCTGAAGATTCCGCTATGGCGCCTTTCCGGAAAGGCGAATCGTCTGGAACATCGGCCGGCGCACCATACACGCCCTTTATGATCTCAGCCTCAGCATTTCCGGTAAAGAGAAACATAGACATGCAAATCAGAAAGAATAGTAAAACCTGTCTCATGTCCCGCTCTCGAACCCGGATCGTCGATGCTCAGAATCCGAACGGTTTTTTGAAACTATTTCCTTTAAAACCGGATCCTTTGTCAGCCTGTTAAGGCATGCCGTCAGCTCATCGAATTCCGATGTTGTTTTAAACTCCATGCTTATAATAAAGGTATTTCCTTCAAAGTCGGCAGGTGGTATGAGTTTTATTTTTCCGGCCAGCGCAAGTTTCTTTAAATTTCTCCTGAAATTATCTTCAGTCTTCACAATTTCCGGAAAACGCCTCGATTTCAGATATTGCCTTATTTTATGAGTTTTCCGGTTTCGGTCTGTATTTTCATCTGAAAGAATATTCTGAAAATCATAACCGTTAATCAATTCCAAAACTGAAATCCCTTCGCGGACAGAAATCTCATAGGAAAGCGTCAGAAATTCCCGTTGCTTGTTAAGACTCAATTTTAAACTGTCGAAAATCTCCGCAAATTGAATTCCGGATTGATTATATTCGGGTTTGACCAGATCAAGAGCCATCGCCATTGAAACAGCTCCTGAAAGAATATATTGCTGTAACGGTTCCGGAAGGTCGTATAATCTTATTATTTTTCCGGCCAGAGCCAGGTTATCCGGAAGGCCGAGCAGAGAAGCAGCCGCCGGCAAATCTCTCTCTTTACAAAAACCCGAAAGTATCTTATAACACCTTGATAATTCAATTAAATTCAAGTGTCTCTGGAAAGAATTATCGGCAATTGCAAGCTTTGCACACTCGAACCTGTCTGTATCCGATTCTATCGTCCTTGCGGAAATATTCATCCAGCCTATATTTACGGCCGCCCTGATGCGCCTGAAGCCGCTTATAACGGCATACCCCGATTTTTTCCTGATTACTATCGGCTGGTTAATAAGACCTGTATTTCTTATTGAACAGGAAAGGTTCTCTATATTCTCTTCAGTTGTTATCCTGAATGTATGATCCTCGATGTCTATTGAGGAGAGGTGGATAATTTCGTCTTTCCAAGTCATAATTCGGCGCCGGTCAGACGTTTCAATGCTTCCACGTATTTGCTGCGCGTGTTGTCGACGACATCTTTCGGAAGAGATGGAGCAGGCGGCTTTCTGTTCCATTTGATGGAGGTGAGATAATCCCTTAAATACTGTTTGTCGAAACTAAACTGGGGTCCGCCCGGTCTATATGAATCTTTCGGCCAGAACCTCGAGGAATCCGGGGTTAGAACTTCATCTATGATGATAATTTCGTTTCCAACGATTCCGAATTCAAATTTCGTATCGGCAATAATAATGCCTTTCTGAGCCGCAAGTTTGGATCCTTTTATATATATTTCAATGCTCAACTCTTTTACTCTTTCAGCAAGCTTTCTCCCTATTCTTTTAACTGTTTCATCAAAATCGATATTTATATCATGGGCGCCGACTTCCTCTTTTGTTGAAGGGGTAAATACCGGTTCCGGCAACTGATCGGACTCTTTCAGGCCTTTTGGAAGCCGTATACCGCAAACCTCACCATTCTCCTGATAGGAATTCCATCCTGAGCCTGACAGATAACCCCTTACCACGCATTCAATGGGAAGATGTTCGGCTTTTTTCACAAGCATGCTTCTTCCATCGAGATCTTCGGAATATTTTCTGCATTCAGCGGGGTATTCGGCCACATTGCTTGTAATAACATGATTCTGCACCAGGGGCTTAATTGCTTCAAACCAGAACAATGATATTTTTGATAAAATTTTGCCTTTATCGGGTATCGGGTCGGGCATAACAACGTCAAATGCCGAAATCCTGTCAGTGGCAATCATTAAAAGCTTGTCGCCAAGGTCATAAATATCCCTTACTTTTCCTCTTTTCAACAGCTTGATATCGCTAAAATCGGTTTCACAAACCGCCTGTGCCATTCATTTTCCCTTTCTTTTTTCCCCTTCCATAAAAGCGGCTATATATTTTTTTACAATCTCAAGAGATGATTTTTTAATTCGGTTGAACTTGATGCCGATCTCATATTTTCCGCTGCTTCCCGGCACCGTATGAACAGCCCTGCCCTTTATATCCACCAACTCATCTTTCAAGCCAATCGAGAGCTGAACAATATTTTTAGGGTCCACCGGGAAATGCGTTTCAAGCCCGATTCCGGATTCCGAAACATCAAGGGTTCTCCCTATTCCCTGTTTGATTAAAACATCCTTTTCATAAACACCGATATACAGCAGATTGAGCGATTTTACTCTTAAGTGTTTTCTTTTATTTTCCGTCATCTCTCACCTTTTTTGGAGTAAAGGAGACAAAATCGATGCTCTCGTAAAAAATCAAATAAAGCTATTTTTTGTCGTCGTGCTTTTTTTATACATCTCACTTGCAACCATCGTGGTTGCCGATATACAGGTTCCGAGATTTTCAAGAATATTTTTAAAAGTTACAGATAACTGATCGTATTCCTTATGAATATTACCGATATCAAGTGGGCTGACTTTAATATCTCTTGAAGCAAAAACGGAGGCGGAATGAGGTTCCTGGCCGATATTGATAAAAGGGATATGGCCTATAAAGTCTCCTGCGGAAAGACTTAATATGGGATGATAACCGCTTTTTGTATTACGCGCTATCAGAGCCTCTCCTTCAGTAATCATATATGCGTTGGTATTGTTTGTGCCCTGCTCTATAAGCATTTTTTTACCGCTTAACATCTCATTTATTTTTACTTTACCTGAATTGATGTCAACCAGCATAGCTGTCTGCTTTTTCAACCTGTTGTCGAGGCTTTTTATCATATCCTTGAATTCATAGGATAATTTCGTATATTCACCATAAAGCCTCTGCGAATCGAGCAACCCCAGTTGAACGGTTCCTGCGGCCACAGCTGAAGCGCTTCTCACATTCTGGCCCGGCATCACCGCCGATATGCTCCCGACAAATGACCCGTCGGTTAATCTCAGTATGGTAATAGTCCCCTGGGGAGTTTCTTTGACAATTTCAACGGTTCCTTCGAGTATGGTCCATATCCAGTTTCCGAATTTGCCTTCCGCCACAATACTGTCGCCGTCATAATGCTCTTCTTCGTCGACAACATACATGTAGTCGACCAAAGGGCCTCTTATCACCGGGATAGTAGGTTCTTTTTCGGAGGTTTCGGCAAACGCCTTCGTATAAGAAACAGGCCCCAGTTTCTCGATCTGTCCGTCATCCAGCATGCTCAGGGCATCCAGGGTTATTTCCATTCTGCTTTTTTGTACCGTGTTCTTTGTTTTGACATCTTCCCTGGAAAATTCAAATTCGCCGTCGATCCATCCGAAAAGAGCATATACGGCATCAAGCCCCTGTTTTGCTCCGGCCTCAGCGTTAACAATATTTCCTTTCACAATATAGATAAACCCGGGTTCCTGAAAATACTTGCTTTTTATCTTCAAGATTCCTGTGCTGCCGTTTGTGCCGAAAATCTGGATAAGCTCTCCCAGATTAAGAAAATTCAAGCTTCCTGCAAGGGATATATTAGTCATTTTTCTACTGCGCCCATTTGAACTCTTTCTGTAAATGAACAAGAGTCAATTTCATGCACTCCTTCAAAGTAGCTCCGACACCTTCGCCCGTTAATGCGCTTGCCGGATAATACGGAACTTTAAGCTGTTTGTTGAGATCGTTCTGCATCATTTCTATAGGCATTATAGGTATGCTTCCGCCGACATCTCTTTTATTATACTGCAGTATAAGCGGGATCTTGAAAATATTGAGGCCGCACTCTTTGAGATTCTGATTAAGATCCTTGAGCGAGAGTACGTTTTTTTCCCGCCGAATGGCAAAAGAATCTGCGACAAAAACTATTCCATCGGCTCCTTTAAGAACCAGTTTTCGGGTAGAACTGTATTGAACCTGTCCCGGTACGGTATAAAGCTGAACCTTTACATCACACCCTTTGATTTTGCCGAGGCCCATTGGAAGAAAATCAAAAAAGAGTGTTCTGTCCCCTTCAGTATCGATAGTGACCATCTGGTCGGCAACCTGTTTTTTGTAAGTCTTGAAAATATATTCAAGGTTTGTTGTTTTGCCTGACCTTCCCGGGCCATAATAGACTATCTTACATTCTATTTCACGATTTTTTATATTAAATACCGCCATCCGACTCAACTCCGCGCAAGAATATATTACATGCTAAGCCGTCGTTCAAAAATAACCGTAACATTGAAATGCCGTGACCGGCATAAGGAGCCGTAACGAAACGGTCAGAAATGTAATGGTTATTTCGTAACCCCGATAAACGGGATAAGTAAGTTTACGAAATTATTTCCTGCCGCTCTTTTCAGTACCCCCTTGAGGGGTAGAAAAACGCAGGAAATAATTTCTAACTTGCTAACGGCTCCTAATTGGTGAACATTTTTAAATCGAGGCTGTAATTTCCCATTTTAGGTCCTGAGCCGATTCTGGTGAAAGCAGATACAATACCCGATCCGTTTAAAATGGCAATAGGCGAATAGAACTGAACGTTGTTTAATTTCAATCCTGCTTTCATATTTTCTATCAACAACTTCTCTCTGATCGGCACAATGAGGCTGACCATGTTTCCTG
>CAYVMK010000080.1:0-7954 GCA_964452445.1 uncultured Desulfonema sp.
TATAGTCGGATATAAGAGTGTCTTTCAGTTCGGACAGGGCTTTTTGATACTCAATATTGTTTGGTTCATTTGCAATGGCCCGTTCGAGGTAGGCAATTGCATCAGTGTGTTTTCCGGCTTGACGTAATTGCATGCCGACTTCAAAATCTTGTTTTCCGGTAGCGCATGAAAACAAAAAAACAGCCAGCAAAAAGGTTAGTCCCACATAAATTGCTTTTTTAATCATATCCTGCCTCCAATAACTTATTTATTAATTTATCCTGATAATTATTTTATTTCCTTGGACACTTTCAACTGCCGGGTCAAAATATTTCTTCTTAAAATAAGACATCTGAATTTCATTTAAAAGATGTTCCGGCCATCCTTTATATTTGATATTGAACTCGGCGGTCCCGTCCTTGAAGTTTGCCATGTTCGCATCTATCATGCCGCTTACATCCGATTTAAAAATATTTGATATTTCAAGGGCTCTTGCATGGGAAGGGATCTTTTTGATAATCAAATTTATATCCCTTTCGCCGTAAAGCTCCTTTTCCCATACCTTGATGAGTTTGCTCCGAAGGTCGGACCAGATTGAATCGACGCAGTATTTTGCTCCTTCATCAAGAACTTTAAGCCTGTTTTCGCCGGGAAGAGATTTTACCGCAGTGGAGGTTCCCAGTATCTCCCCGTCATCCGGGCGGTAAATGTTTGCGCTGAGACTGATTTCGTTTACGGAAAGGTCTATGTTCTGGTACGAGGACTGTTTAGATGAAAGTTCAAGGGAGAGGCCGACAAGAAGGCCCATCTGGGATTCCTGGCCTTTCGAATGTTTATAGACGGTGAAGCCGCCCTGTTTCAGTTTATCGGTTAAAAGCGCTGATGCTTTCTGGGCTGCCGGAAGGAAGCTCCTGTCCGTATCCTGATCTATGACGATGCTTATACGGGGGTTTTTCTGCCAGCTTAAGACTTTTTTGAATCTGTCGAGATCTTCAAGCATTGCAGAAGTTTCGATATCGGCTTCGATTTTGACCTCTATTGTTCCCATGTCGGTCTTTTTTTCTTCGATTATCTTTATGTTCTTTAAATACCCGGCGGTTCGGCTCATAATCTGGTCTTTGATAACGGTGAAGTTTTCTACAGTCGTGCTTGATTCAACCGTCGCGCCGATTGCCTGCTCAAGGGCTGCCCGTTTTGCTTCGTCAATCGCCTTGTCCCGTGCGATCAGTTCCCGCCCCGGTTCAAAGAAACTGATCCCCTTTGCAGTAACAGTTTTGCCTGCAATAAGATTGGATGGAAAAAGAAATGAGAAAACGATGAAAAAAAAGAGCAAGCGTTTAAATTTCATTGGCAGATTCCATAAAAACCATTTAGTATATTTAATATTATCCGGGATAAAATATATTGATAAATTCTCGGAATAAATACTATTAATAGAATGATTATGTCAAGTTATAATATAGCCGGAAAAGGCTCCGGATTGGAAGGTTGAACCGAAACAGCGAGCGCATTTCACGCCGGAGGTCCCGCCAACCAGTATGGCGGGCGGACTTGCAGCGGGGAGCTTCAATGCCCGAAATCCTTATGCTGGTCACGGCTTACGGCTCCTTATGCCGTTTTTGACATCCGGATGATTACTTTATTTTGTTACAGCGGCTTAGTCCGTGGCGCTTTCCACTTTGAAGCCTTCCTTTTCGAGGGCTTTCCTGATGCCGGTTGTCCTGCATGGAGAAAGGCGGAAATAGTATGTTCTTTTTGATCCTTTCTGGTTTGCAGTCATTCCCACACTTATGATATCTCCGCCCTTATCGTGTATAATCTGAAGAGCTTTTTTGATAGAGGAAGGCTCCTTGCCGACAACCACATCCACCCGGGAGCTGGCTGTTAAAATGCCCATCATATTGATGAATGCCCCTAAAATATCGGTTACCGTGATGATGCCTACGAGCTTGTTGCCTTTTACTACCGGCATTCCCCCGATTTTGTTTTTGTATATTTTCTGGGCAGCAATTTCCACATCTTCATCGGGGTTAACGGTTACAGGTTTTTTTATCATCAGGTCATCTAAGGATACTCCACCGATCATTGAAGGAATAAGCCCCTGTTTCAGATCGGCAAGAGTCACAAAGCCCTTGAGCGTCATGTTCTTTCCCACAACAGGCAAATGGCGGATGGAATTTATCTTCATCAGCTCGGTTGCTTCTGCAATGGAGGAGTTTTCAGTAATGGTTATCGGATCAGGTATCATGAGAGACTTGATTTTCATGGCGCGCGCCTCATTTTTAATTGCCGGTTCCACGTTACTTGCTTCCGGTCTCTGGTTTCTGGTTGTAAAAAAGTGTTAAATGTCAGGAAACTTATCCGCCACCCCACTGGCTCCCTGATTCGAACTTCGGACATCGAATTTCGACATTCGATATTCCCTTTGTGCCTCACGCCTCGTGCCTTATGTCTGAAACAGGCTCATAACTGCAAAGCGGTTCTTCAGCCATATAATCGCCGGTTGCCTCGTAGGCTCTTGCCCTGCAGCCGCCGCAGACTCTTTTGAATTCGCAGATTCCGCATTTGCCTTTAAGCATATCATAATTTCTCAGAAAAAGAAAGACCTCAGATGAATTCCATATTTTTTCAAAGGAATTCTTTGTCACGTCCCCGCATTCGATGTGCAGGAAGCCGCAGGGCTGGACAATGCCGGTGTGCGATATAAAGCAGAAACCTGTTCCGCCGAGGCACCCCCTTGTAACTGCGTCAAGGCCGTGCGATTCATATGTAACCGATTTCCCGTCCTCTCCGGCCCTTTGCCGCAGAATGCGGTAATAATGGGGCGCGCAGGTCGCCTTGAGCTGCAAGGGGGTCTTTTCCCGCTGGTCATAAAACCAGTTCAATGTTTCTTCGTACTCCTGTGCGGAGATTTCCTGGTTGATAATGTATTTCCCCCGGCCTGTCGGAACAAGCAGAAAAATATGGTGTGCGACCGCCCCGAGGCTTACGGCCAGGTCCTGAATATTTGAAATATATTTCAGGTTCAGCTTTGTTATTGTAGTGTTTATCTGAAATTCAAGACCCGCCTCTTTGGCAAAAGCAATGCCGCGGAGCGCTCCTTCAAATGCGCCTTCCACCCCCCGGAAACTGTCGTGACTCTCTTTTGTGGGGCCGTCAATGCTTATGCTTATTCGTTTGATTCCGGAAGCAACCATTTTTTTTGCCGTTGATCCGGTTATCAGTGTGCCGTTCGGGGCCATTACCATCTTTAAGCCCTTTTTAGTGCCGTATTCAGCAATATCAAAGATATCGGGCCTTAAAAGAGGCTCTCCCCCGGTCAGTATGATGATCGGATTTCCGGTATCTGTGATCTGGTCGAGAAGCCTTAAGGATGTTTCGGTGTCAAGCTCTCCGGTATATGGGCCGTTTGTGGCGGATGCCCGGCAGTGAATGCAGGAAAGATTACAGTTGCGGGTTATCTCCCAGGCAACAAGGCGGAGGGAAGAAGGTTTCTGGCTCCCTGATTCGAACTTCGGACTTCGGACTTCGGACTTCGAATTTCGGCATTCGATATTTCCTTTGTGCCTCTGCCCCTTTGCCGCCTTCTTTTCACTATTCACTTTTCACCATTCACTGTTCTTTAAGCGCCTGTGCCGCTTCGATTGCAAAATAGGTGAGTATCATGTCTGCGCCTGCTCTTTTTATGGATGTCAGAGTCTCCATCATGACCCTTTTCCCGTCTATCCATCCCATCTTCTCAGCGGCCTTTATCATCGAAAATTCGCCGCTTACATTATATGCGGCTATTGGTAGATCGATCTCTTCGCGGATGCGGTAGATGATATCAAGGTAGGGAAGAGCCGGTTTTATCATTATTATGTCGGCCCCTTCTTCTATATCCATCGTGACTTCCCGTATGGCCTCAAGCCCGTTTGCCGGATCCATCTGGTATGTTCTGCGGTCTCCGAATTTGGGAGCCGAGTCAGCGGCGCTCCTGAAAGGGCCGTAATAGGCCGAGCAGTATTTTGCCGAATATGACATGATGGGGATATGGCTTAGGCTGTTTTCATCAAGGATATTTCGGATCTCCGTTACGCGTCCGTCCATCATGTCAGAAGGCGCTACCATGTCTGCGCCGGCCTTTGCATGAGAAAGAGCGGTTTTAGCCAGAAGCTCAAGAGTAGCATCGTTGTCCACCGTGTGCCCGTCCACGATTCCGCAGTGGCCGTGGTCGGTGTACTGGCAAAGGCAGACATCAGTTATTACTGCAAGTTCAGGCAGCTTGTTTTTTATTGCTTTTACAGCCTTTTGAACTATGCCGTCCTTCGAATAGGCGCTCGTTCCGAGCGGATCCTTCTTGTCCGGTATCCCGAAAAGCATGACGGCGGGTATTCCCAGCTCATATGCTTTACTGCATGTTTCAACAAGGTTTTCGATTGAAAGCTGAAAATGGCCCGGCATCGATTGTATCGGATTTTTGACTCCCCGGCCGCCTATTGCAAAAAGGGGAAGAATGAGATCGTCGACGGACAGTACGGTTTCCCGTATCAATCTGCGAAAAGCCTCATTTTGTCTCAAGCGCCTCGGTCTGTAGTCCGGAAACAGCATATAAATCTCCAAAATTAAGTTTGGTGGTTTACTAAAAAGTTCGATTTTAATCACGAAGGCCACGAAGAGCACGAAGGAGTAAAAAAAATATATAATCTTTTCAGCTTCGTGTTCTTCGTGGTTTAAAAACCAGTCTGTTTTTCCGACTTTCTACGAATTCATCGATCATTGATGCTATATTTTAAATAAGGAACAAGCAACCGGAATCAAGGGTATCAAGCAATTTCCAGATCGGTAAGGTAACACGCAGGATCAGGCGCCCACACATCTCCCGTGACCGCTTCGGCCCGAACCCTGAAATTTCCTGCGCAGATATCGAGCCACCGACACCCCGCGCATCTGCCGGTTACATGCCTCTTTTTTTCTTTAAGCTGATTCATCAAGGGATTGGACAGATCAGTCCATATTTCGGAAAACGGGTGTTCTTTTATATTTCCGAAACTGTAATGCCGCCAGAACTGATCTGCGTGCACATCTCCGTTCCAGCTTATGCATCCTATGCCTCTTCCCGAATTATTCCCTTCGTTCATCTTCAGGAGTTCCAGAACTTCCCCTGCCCTTGCGGGATTTTCTTTCAAAAGTCTTAAATAAAGGTATGGCCCGTCCGAATGATTATCAACGGTTAAAACCTCTTTCTGCTTTCCCTTATCATGGAGCCTTTTGGCATGGTCAATTATCGTATCAACCGCTTCCCTTGTCTCATTGTGGGATAGATCCTCTTCAACGAGCTTTGATCCGCGGCCCGCATAGACAAGATGGTAAAAACAGACACGGGGTATTTCCATATCTTCAAGAAGATTGAATATTTTCGGTATTTCTTTGAAATTGTACTTGTTGACTGTAAATCTCAATCCGACCTTGATTCCAGCGGCCTTGCAGTTTTTTATGCCGTTTATGGCATCGTTGAAGGCGCCTTTGACTCCCCTGAAACGGTCGTTTATCTCTTCCATGCCGTCCAGGCTTATCCCGACATATGAAAGACCAATATCTTTGAGCTTTTTTGCAGCCCGCTCCGTTATCAGTGTCCCGTTTGTTGAAATGACCGCTCGCATGCCCTTTTTTACCGCATAGCCCGCAAGTTCGGGCAGGTCTTTCCTCATCATCGGCTCTCCGCCCGAAAAGAGGAGAACAGGCGCGCCGAAACCGGCAAGGTCATCTATAAGTTTTATCCCGTCTGAAGTTGAGAGCTCGTTCTCGACAGGAGCGCTTTTCGCGTGCGCGTAACAGTGAATACATTTTAAGTTGCATTGCCTTGTGATATTCCACACGACAACAGGCTTTTTATCCGATGAAAACTGCAGAAGGTGGGATGGAAGCTGTGAAGAGGAACGGCTGTAACGAAGAGCATCCGAGGGTTCCACGGTTCCGCAATATAATTTGGAGATTCCGATCATTTTGTCAACAATGTCTTTTCTGTCTGTTTTTTGTCTCTATTCAGCGCATCCCTGATAGTAGAGCTAATAAAAGTTTCGGGGTCAATAAGGGCCTGCCGTGTCAGAAAGAAACGGTTTTTCCCGGTTTTTTCCCTGACGAGTTTCAAGCCGTACTCAAAATCGATGTTCATCTGATTGTAAAAGTCATCAGGCCTGACTGAAGAGTGCACTATCAGTTCAAGGACAAAATCGATCGCATCATCTTCAATTACGATGTTTATATCATGGTTTTTAAAAAATCTTAATTCAAAATTTTTAATTTCATCCTGCAACGTTTTTATTTTTTGAAGTATGACCCCGATATCCATAATATACTTGGAATAGAACTCGGCTGCTAGATTAATACGGGGTGGTGTTAAAGTGAGGGCGTATTTCTGAACGAGAGCTTTTTTGTTTGAATTGATGTAATCGCTTATCAGTTCTTTTTCTTGTTTAAGAATCCTTTCATAATTATCATTATTTTGCTCTCTGGGTTGAGATATAAGACTTTCCAGATAAGCTTTCGGAGATTCAATGGCATCTATCGTAACAGGGAATTTACTGATGTTTGTTGAAGGGAGACGCTTTTCAAAGATAAGAAGCGCTCTTTCAATTGCGCTTACCAATCCTCTTGCCCCGATATTTTCATTAAAAGCCTGTTTTGCAAGAATTCGCAGGGCTTTTCTTTCAAATTTTATGTCAATTCCATATGCTGCAAAGTCGAGTTTCTTGCTCAGAATGATTGGGTTGTTGGGATTGCTCAAAATATCGAAAAGATCATTCTCGTTAAGCTCTTCAAATACGGCTCTTACAGGCAGGCGGCCAACGAATTCGGATTCAAACCCGAATTCGACCAGATCTTCAGATTTTACATTTTTCAGGGCATTAGTATAATCACTTGTTTTGGGGACAGTTGCTCCAAAGCCGATACTCTTTTCTATAATTCGCTTATGTATGATTTTGGCAAGATCGGTAAAAGCGCCGCTCACAATGAAAAGTATATTCTTTGTATTGACAATCCGCCTGCTTTTTTTGCCTGTTTTACGGAATCTTTCAATTTCCTGGATCATGGATATCGGGTCATGGGGTACCCTTAAATCGATTTCTGTCTCTTCAAGGGGTTTCAGGAGCGCACGCTGAACCCCTGTACGTGAAACATCGGCTCCGATTATGTTATGGCTGGATGCTATTTTGTCAATCTCGTCGATATATATTATTCCAAACTGTGCAAGCTCGATATCATCATCGGCTTCCCTTACGAGATCCCTCACAAGGTCTTCAACATCTCCCCCCACATAACCTGTTTCACTGAATTTCGTGGCGTCTCCTTTTACGAAAGGGACTCCAATCTTTTTAGCTATAAGCTTTATCATGTAGGTTTTGCCTACGCCTGTTGGACCAAGCATGAGAACATTATTTTTTATGCCGCAGAATAACTCTCCTTCCAGATCAGGGGAAGCCTTGAACGTTTTGATCCTGTTGTAATGGGTGCATATTTTTGTGGAAAGAACGGCCTTTGCTTCATCCTGCTTTGTAATATACTGATCCAAATAAGAAATGAGATCTTCCGGTTTTAAATCAAAATTCAATTTTATATTGTCTTTCTTGGATTTACCCGTTTTTTCAGCTTGATCTTCCTGAAGAAATGGAGATGGTGCGGCAACCCTCACGGTTCCGCCAAACTTCTCGGCAAGAAACCGGGTCATTTCTTTTTCAATCTCTTCTGGATCAGGTCTTTTTTCATTTATGGTCTTCATAGTTTAAAAATATAACCACTGTAGTGGGAAAATGCAAGCAGCAGAATCAGGAAGACAGGTGGCAGGCGTGAGGGATGAAAGGTTATATTTTCAACACAGAGGTGTAAAAATGCTCAAAGAAGAAACCTGTTTCGTTATTTCGGCCTTTTAAGCGTTTTGCCCATTCTTCATGCACAATAATCATGTAACAACCCTGCAAGATATGTTTATAATTAC
>CAYVMK010000081.1:0-7869 GCA_964452445.1 uncultured Desulfonema sp.
ATGGCGGCACCGCCCGATTCACGCACACATCTTTCTCGTACCTGGCATCAAACAGAACAAATCCCTCGATAGTCATGATTACGCTATGGATTGTTCCCGCCGGATCAAAAACGGTGATGCCTACAACCGTTCCCGTCTTACCGCCGGGCAGCGTTGCCTCAATAGAGTGAATGACACGATAGGGAATATTGAGGAACGGCCGACGACATCGCCGTATATTGTCCACCGCCGCCGGGTCCGCACGTCTGATGACGGGGAGGAGGCTGCACGAGATGAGGAAGGCCGTCAGCATCAATATCAGGGAGCAGCGTCCAAGCAATATGAAAGACTTCATCCCACTTCCCGGAACAACATTTCATTGATTTTCACGTTAATCTGCACATCGGTAAATTCAAAGAGGGTGTAATTCTCCTCATTTTCGACGATTTTAACGGATTTTAGAACACCAGGTCTGTCCGGTGAAAGGTTTATCACGATGCGTGATATCATGGCCGAAAGCCCCTTCTCTTTGGGTGTGAGAATAATCCTTGGTCCCTTTTCCCCTTCCAGAGTCGCCGAAAAATACTCATCTCCGGTGAACTGTCCCCTGCTCCACCGGCTGATCTCCTGAAGGACGATTTGCATCGCCTCAACGCCCCCCCCCGAATCCTCGACAACACCTTTACTGCCCAAGGTATATCGTTTGATATCCCCCTTGCGCATCAGCAAAACGCTTTTCACGGGCGAGGTGTATTCCCATCTGACCGAATCGGGTGTCTGAAAATAAAAACGCCCCTTTGAAATAAGGGGTTTATCAAGGATCTGCAAGTGTTTTTCCTGAGAGAAATGCGCGCTTACAGATTTTATATTTGCCGATTCTCTCTGAATATCCTCCCAGGTGTCCGCCCATCCCGGCATAACAACGCAGGAGAGAAATATCCCGATGAGGAACGCACTTCTTTTTGCTCTGCCGTATGTTGTCATAAAATCCATTAAAACATGCCGCCATTGACGGAAATAACCTGTCCCGTAATATAAGAGGCGTCGTCGGAACACAGAAAACGGACAACCTTGGCGACCTCTTCCGGTCTTCCGATTCTCGCCATGGGGATGATTTCCTTAATTTTCTCCACCGGCGCCCCCTTAATCATTTCCGTATCAATCAGCCCCGACGCAACCACATTGACCCGGATACCCAGCCTTGCCACTTCGGATGCCAGGGCGCGACTGGCGGCGATCACTCCGGACTTTGCCGCAGCGTAATTGGTCTGCCCCCTGTTCCCGATGAGGGCTGACACGGACGAAATGGAGACAACGGATCCCCTGTGATTTTGGACCATTCTCTGTATAACAGGTTTTGTTACGTTGTAAAAGCCTTTCAGGGTTGTTTGAATCACCGTATCCCAGTCTTCTTCAGGCATCATCATAAACAGGCCGTCAGCATTAACTCCGGCATTATTGACCAGAACCCGAAGGTCTTTGTGCCGCGAGATGATTTCATCCATCTGTTTTGCCGCTTCCCTTGAATCGGCCACATCAAACCGTGCCTTTTCTCCCCTGCCGCCCTTCGATCGGATGATGCCAAGGGTTTCCTCGGCCGCCGCATCATTTGATTTGTACGTGATGATGACATCATATCCTGCTTCAGACAGTTCAACGGCAATGGCGCGGCCAATGCCTCGACTGCCCCCAGTCACCAGGGCGATCTGATCTTCACTCATACCGTTTTACTCCTTATGATGCGTCATTATGCGAAAGCTTTGAATAACTCCAATTTGGGCCACGCAGGGGCAATGGACCTTCAATCGGATTCGGACCGGAATACCTGTATCTGAATCCGGCCCAGGAGGTCCATTCCTGCCGTGACTGTTCCCTCTAAGACATTATAGTTTTCAGCGCTGTACAGATTTTTCACGGTGGTGATCAGCGCTGTCTGAAGCGGAATCCGATCCAGGAAAAAATCGGCGCTCTTAATCCCGACAAGCCATCCGCTGCCGGCGCCCTTATCAGCCCCTTTTCTCCAGCTTATATAAACCCCCGCCGTCTGTGCCACAATCTCGATGAGAACAACGGGATCAACAAAAGACCCTTGACAGAGAGGCCAACAATCGGAGACGAGGGATGACGTTACGGCCGTATCGGCATTTATATCCAGAACGTCGTTGACCAGTTTCATCCGGTCCCGATGGGGAATCAGGGTCTCAATGTTCATAGACAATGCCGGCATGTCTTCTGATCCAAAGAAAATGCGAAAATCGTATCATCGTGTTGTCACAAGATGAGGGTTTTTTGAGATGTCCAAAGCTCTCAAAGGCATTTCACAATCCACAAATTTTGGGATTGTGAAATTACTGCGGGCAGTATAAATAGGAAAAAAGAGAAAAGTCAAGGGGAATTATTTATGAAAACACGTCCCGTTACGACGAATTATATTACTGGAACGGAAAGGTATAGGGACATCTTCTCCACTCCGCCGGACCCGACCAGGGAATTTATCTTAAACGGCTGCACCTATGAAGCGGTTTATCGCCTTGCGGGAGGGATTCGTCGCCTCCAGCCATCGGGAGAGGAAAGACGCAGCACGATCTGCCTCTGTAGCGACGATAAAGCTCTCCTTGCCGCTGCACTGGTTGCATCGCTTGCCGGAGGTCCCCGTCTTATTCTTCCCTATGCCTTCTCCAGGCAGGTTGTGGAGGAAGTCCTTGATACCCTGTCTCCGTCGATTCTGCTCACGGACCGTCCGGGTGATTTCCCTCTCGGCGCTGAGGTCATAACCCCTTCCATGCTGCGCCATGATTCCATAGCCTTTGATGCCTTCCTCGATCCCGATGACCCCTTCCTCATGCTGTTTACCGGCGGATCTACGGGAAAGTCGAAGGTATGGTCCAAGACACCCCGGAATATGATCGCAGAGGCCGTGCACCTGTCCGGGAAATTCGGCATATCTCCCGACGATCTCTTTCTTTCAACGGTGCCGCCCCGGCATATTTACGGTCTCCTCTATTCCGTACTGATTCCCTTTATCTGTTCATCCTGTGTTCTTGATGGGGTATATACCTTTCCCAGAGAGATACTCCGGGCCGCACGGGATTATGGGGCATCTATCCTGGTCGGCGTTCCCGTGCATTACCGGGTTTTGAAGGCGGATGATTTGCAGCGGCACGATCTCAGGATGGCTTTTTCCTCAGCTGGGGCGCTGGATAAAGAGGACGCCGCATATTTTCACGGTAAAACGGGTTTGGATATTACAGAAATTTATGGTTCCACGGAAACGGGCGGGGTGGCCACAAGGTGTCGTTTGAGAGACGGCGAATCCTGGCGCCCGCTGGACCCTGTTGACTGTGAGATTTGGGATGGGAAATTGCATGTTCGCTCGGCGTTTATTTCTCCGGAGCTGCCCCGCGATGATGACGGCTTTTTCGCTACAGCCGACCGAGCCGATTCTGACGGTGATCACCGGTTCATCCTCCGGGGCAGGGCGGACGATATCGTCAAGATCGGGGGTAAAAGGGTTGACCTGGCTGTTGTGCAGACCAAAATGAAACAGATACCGGGAGTCCGTGATGCCGTGGTTGTATCCTTTCCCAACGGGAAAGGACGTCAAAACGAACTGGCCGCCCTTGTGGCGACCCATCTTGATGCGCTTCAATTGAGAAAACATATTGCTGCGGTCAGTGAGGCGTATGCCGTTCCCAGACGTATTGCCGTTGTAGAAGAAATTCCTGTGACGTCCACAGGTAAATATGACCGGACAGAGATCGAACGGATTATGCGGAGCATAATGGACACCGAAATTTAGATACCGCTTCCAAACCGCATTTTTCGGGGCAACCTCATCAAATTTTTAAGAGGCAGGTATGTACATTTATCGCGTGGCAGCGGCAGTTTTAGCGCTCTTGGGTTTTTTATTACCTCAAAGCGCTATATGTGAGGAAAAACCGCTTTGGGAATTAGGTGTGGGATCAGCGCTCCTCCAAATGCCCGATTACCGAGGTTCTGATGAGAGCAGAGTCTATTTACTGCCCTATCCTTACCTCATCTACCGCGGCGATATTCTGAAAATCGAAAGGGAACGTATTTCGGGACGCATTTTTAAAACCGATAAACTTTTATTGGATTTTAGCCTTTTTGGTAATGTGCCTGTTGATAGTTCTAAAAATGCCGCCCGCAGAGGTATGCCGGATCTGGATCCAACTTTTGAAATAGGCCCTTCTTTAAATATAAGGCTTCTGGACAACCAACAAGGTCGTTATAAATTGAATCTCGCCCTGCCGGTACGCGCCTTTTTTTCGACAAATTTTTCTTCGGTGCGTCATGAAGGTTGGATATTTAGTCCGAAACTGATTTTCGAAAAAGACGATTTAATTCCCGACACCGGCTTGAATTTAGGAATTTCAGCCGGGCCGATGTTTGCCGACAGCGGCTACCATAGTTATTTTTATTCGGTCGAACCGGCTTATGGCGCTGCATCGCGTCCGTCCTATGAAGCCGGCAGCGGATACAGCGGTTCCACGCTTACCCTGGGTTTAAATAAAGGATTTAAACAACTTATCTTTAATGCTTTTGTCAGCGTGGATTTTCTCCAGGGCGCCGTTATCGAAGACAGCCCCTTGGTAAAAACCAAACATTCCATCATAAGTGGATTCACCGTGTCTTGGATTTTCCTCAAATCAGCAAAATCTGTAACCACCGAAAGATAAAAGTTTGTAATGCCAACTCATGAAAATCCTGCTTTTGCCAAAGAATAATTCACTTTCACATATTGCCAAGTGTCTGGTGATAAAAAATGCATTTGAATCCAAGGGACACCAAGTGTTCCTCGCCTGCAGTCAGATGCGAGCTCCTTTTCTCCGGGCGCTTGGGGTGGAACACCATGTGCTGCCGGATATACAGGATGTTGATGGCGCCTCCCTGCCCACCTTTGCCTGGTTCAGATCTCCGCAAGTAATTAACGACTGCATCCGGGCTGAGCTGGCGCTGATGAAAAAGCTTAAGCCGGACCGCATTCTTGGGGTCTTTCGTTTCACCGGCAAGATATCTGCGTGGCTTGCCGGCATTCCCTACGATTCTCTGATCTGTGGCTGCATGATCCCGGAGTGTTTGGAGGTATTGGGTCTGCAAGGTGAGCCTGCCTGGCCATAATATTAAGCAAAACTCCGCCTTTGATGCACGATCGTTTATAGGCGCCACTGCTTGTCGCCCTGGCAGACCATTACGGTTGGGGTCAGGGGCGAAGTGAGCATATGTGACTGTCAGCCGGAAATCAGCCTGGGGAATATCTTAAATGAGCCTCTGTCCGGAATATGGAATGGAGAACTTATGCAAAACCACCGGAGGAATATGCGAACCGGCTTTCTCACAGGGGCTTGTGTTATATGCCCACGGTTTTAAATATGAGACCTTGCCGGAACCGGTAGCTATGATCAGAACCCCATAGCCCTCAGGATTTCATCCGGGAGAGTGAACATGATTTCCATCTCCGGCGCTTTCACGGCAATCTGTTCCGTCCTGCCGCGGGTACATAGTTTCCCGTCGCTTTTCAGCCTGATTTCAAAGTCCACGACGATTTTTGTTTTTCCCCCAACCAGAGTGGCTTTACAGATAAACTCATCCCCGTACCTTAAGGGATAGATATGTTTTGTGGATGTCTTGATAATGGGTAACATATATTGCGTTCTCACATAAAACTCATATAGATCAACTCCAAGCTGGGCGAAAAGGGCCGCTCTGGCATTTTCAAAGTAATGAAGATAATTACCATGCCATACAATCTGCATGGGATCGAGATCGTAAAACGACACCTTGCGCAGAATTTCGCAGCTATGATGATTCTGGGTCATAACGATTTTCCTTTAAAATTTTTCTGATAGAACTCGTTTCTTTGCCGAGGGAGTATAGGAAAAAGGCAATTGTAGGTCAAGAGCTTTGAATAACCCCAATTTGGGTCTGCCGGATCTTTCACAATTCTTTTGACACACAAAGACATTTTATTTACAGTTTGCTCATGAAAAGGGGAATTCTTGTCAAAAAGCGCATCGTGCTTGTCCATCCGCGCGGATTTAACTGGTTTCCCGGTTATCGTGATATTACAGATATCGCCAATCGTATGGTTCCCCAAGGGTTGCTTTCCATTGCCTCTTGTCTACTGGAACAGGGGCATGAAGTTTTTATTTACGATTGCCTTGGTTCGGGTGTTCCCTTCGATCTTAATAAGCAAGTTAAAGCGATTTTAGATTATCAACCGCAGATTGTCGGCTTTTCGGCAACAACATCTTCGTTTCCCGATGCTGCGGATATGGCGCAAAAAATCAAGAAACGCTCTGCGCACATTAAAACTGTTTGCGGAGGCGTACATGTTTCCGCTTTGGAAGGAGATCTGTTGAGCGCTTACCCTGCCTTTGACTTTTTTTGCGCCGGCGAGGGTGATCTCACGATGGCGGAGCTTGCCCATGGTATGGATCCCGCGGAAATCAAGGGATTGATATGGCGCCAGGGTTCCCAAGTGATTACAAATCAGTCACGTCCCCCAATAGCCGATTTGGACAGTCTTCCGTTTCCTGCTTATGAAAATCTCCAAGGCTTTCCCGACGATTACCACCTGCCTCTGTTCAGCTATGTCAATACACCCGGGGCGACGATGATTACGTCACGGGGCTGCATGTATCAATGTTCTTACTGTGATCGTTCCGTCTTCAAAAAGGGATTCCGTTATAACTCAGCTCCTTATATTTACGAACACATGAAATATTTGAGGACAAGATTTAATGTGCGACATATCAATATTTATGATGACTTGTTTACAGCAGACCGCACCCGTATTATTACGCTTTGCGAAAAACTTGCTCGTTATCCATTGGGGATTAATTTCAACTGTGCTGTAAGGGTGGGCTACACGGATGATGAATTGCTCAAAATGCTTAAAGACGCTGGTTGCCTTATGGTTTCTCTGGGCATAGAATCAGCAGACCCGCAAATATTAGCCAGGCACAAATCGGGTGTTTCGCTTGATGAGGTATGTGATACCGTAAGACATATCCAAGGTGTGGGGCTGCGGGCAAAAGGCCTGTTTATGATGGGTTTGCCGGGAGAAACGGAAGAATCTATTCGTAGGACATCTGATTTTATTATTTCGTTGGGGCTGGACGACATGAATATGTCTAAATTCACTCCCTTTCCCGGGGCGCCGCTTTGGTCAACTATCAGGGAAGAAGGAGCTTTTAATGAAGATTGGCGGCTGATGAATTGCCTGAATTTTGTTTTTGTCCCCAGGGGAATCGCGTCAAAAGAGAGATTGGATCTGCTTTACAATGAGCACGTAAAGCGCTTCTATTCCGATTCTGAGTGGCGCAGAAGATTCCGGCGTCGTCTTTGGCAGCATCGCAGAAGTCTTATGCACTTAATCCGTCATTTGCCGTCATTCTGGTCGGCGAAGCGCCGGTTTGAGCTTGGCAAATGAAATTTTAAATTCATCCTTTTGCCTAAATGTCGCAAGGCGACAATCAGCAAATCCTAACATTTCTGAAAAATGTCGGCTCGAACTTTATTTTGAAAGACAAAAAATTCAATTTTGCGTTCAAAATCGGCTGGCGAGCCCGCGTAGCGGGCGAGCCAAACTCGGCTTTTTCCAACTGGCGGAGAGACAGGGATTCGAACCCTGGGTGGAACTTTCGCCCCACACTCGCTTAGCAGGCGAGCGCCTTCGGCCTCTCGGCAATCTCTCCGGGTTTTTTGGCGGAGGGAGTAGGATTCGAACCCACGGAGCCGTTAAGCTCAACGGTTTTCAAGACCGCCTCCTTAAACCACTCGGACATCCCTCCTTTTTGAAGTTTTTCTCCCCTAACCCCGATAAACGGGACTCTTTTCAGTACCCCCTTGAGGGGTAGAAAAACG
>CAYVMK010000082.1:0-7822 GCA_964452445.1 uncultured Desulfonema sp.
ATTAGTGCCTAAGAAATAATTTTCTGCGCGTTTTTGGCAGAAAATTATTTCGTAAAGGCACTTATCCCGTTTATCGGGGTTAAGAATCTTATGGGCAAGGAAATGGAATCTTCAGCCCATATCCGTTGAGAATTTATCGATATCTATGATTTTGGCCCCTTCCACGTAATTTAAGGTCCCGTATTTGGTGATCCGCTGCAACTTGCTCGTTATCATGCCCATTTTTTTTGTCAGGTCAATTATCTTTTTCGATCTTTCGTAGCCAGGTACGTCCCCTGTGAGATCTTCGATAAGTTCCAGGAATATGCGGAAACACTCTGGATGGGCTGGTTCATCTCATGACAGATGGCTCCTGCCATCTCTAATTTTTTGAATTGTCTATCCTCGAATCCTGGACCCCTTTCTCCCAACTAACAGCCATGCCCGGGGCGGGCACAACGAAGCATGAGAATACAGGCGCCAAGAGCCGGAATAACCATGGTATTGTTTTTCTTCTGTATTCTGTATTCTCATATAAATTGGGAGAAGAGCCATATTTTCTTGACAATAGCCAGATTTCACTTCAAAATGCTGGAAAATCAATTTCAGCAATACATTTATTGCAAGGAGTGTCCCGGATTATCTCATGACAAACACAAAAAAGTTTCGGTTTTGCGATGGACGGCTTAACCATGGCCCGGTATTTGCCGTCAATCTTTTATCATAATAGACAATACTATCAGAAATATGCCTATAGCGCCCGGCGTTGGTGAACCGTTCTACGGTTTTCTGAAAGGCCGGGTTGTTTTAATATAATGCGCTTTGTTTTTAAGGCGCCCTGTCTCAACCTTCCGTTTGGCGCAATGGTCAGGAAAGGGAAATTTCCGATCTGGGGATGCCATGGCTTTTCCATTCCGGGCAGGGGTCAGGGGGATTAATATGGGCAGATTCTCGAACCTGAAGTCAAGGCTGATGCTGCTGGTGCTGATCGCGCTGGCGCCGGTTGTCCTGCTGATTCTATACTCAGACGTCAGATATCGCCGTTCCATCGAGACCGATGCCAGAGATAATCTATCGAGCCTTAATTTTCTGGCCAAAGACAATCTGAACAAATTTTTTGACACCACGAGACTGCTGCTGATTACACTTTCCCAGACAGCCGAAGTACAGAAGGGGAGCTATGCTTCAATTTCGGCATTCTTAAGAAATCTCCATAAACATTATCCCAACTATGTCAATATCGGCATGGCCGATCTCAAAGGGAATCTTGTTTGCAGCGCCCTTCCCCTGACAAGACAGATCAATTCATCCGACCTTTTCTGGTTTCAGCAGGCGGTGCGAACCCGGGATTTTTCCATCGGAGAGTACCAGATCGGCAGAATTGCGGGAATGCCGGTAATGGTCATCAGCCGGCCTATATTTGACAAAAAAGGAAAAATGAAGGCGGTCCTCTATTTGTCCATCAAACTGGATTGGCTGAAGCGATTGGTCACGGATATCAACCTCCCGGAAGGTTATGCATTTGTCATCACAGACCGAAAGGGGACCATCCTGTCGCGGCATCCCGATCCGGATAAGTGGACAGGTAAGCTCATCCCGGAAGCACAGCTGATTAAGGCCGTGCTCAGTCAAAAAAACGGAATTGCCGAAATTACCGGTCTGGATGGCATGACACGGATGTATGCCTTCTCAACCGCCGGCTACGGTGTAAATCACATCTACGTTGCCGTCGGTATGTCAAAAGCGGCTGCATTTAAAGAGATCAACCAAATCCTGCTCATTGATCTTTTGCTGCTGATAGCGATGGGCGTCGTCGGGCTGGTGATGGCTCGCCTCTTTGGTAACGTTTTAATCCTCCGCCCGGTCAATGCTCTGAAAAATGCCGCAGAGAACCTTTCGCGAGGCAATTTCAGCGCACGCATGGGTTACGCGGACAGGACAGATGAGCTGGGCAGCCTTGCCGGAATTTTTGATAACATGGCGGAGGCGGTTGAAAAAGAAATTTCGCTGAGAACGAAAGCGCAGGAAGAGCTTCATGAGAAAACCGAGGAATTAGACAGTTATTTCAATAATGCACTCGATTTATTCTGCATTGCCGATACGGACGGATACTTCCGCCGGGTCAATAAAGAATGGGAAAAGACGTTGGGCTTTAAACTGGAAGAACTGGAAGGCCAACGCTTCCTTGATTTTGTTCATCCCGATGACATGGAGTCAACGTTGGAAGCCGTTTCCAGACTTGAGGCGCAGGAGGAAGTATTGAATTTTGAAAACCGTTATCGTTGCAAGGATGGATCTTACCGGTGGATAGAGTGGCGTTCAACTTCATCCGGTAAATTAATCTATGCCGCCGCGCGCGACATCACCGGGCGCAAGCGTGATGAATCCATACTTGCTGCTGAAGCGCAGGTTCTCGAAATGATTTCCACGGGGGCGCCGCTGTCGGCCGTGCTTGAAATGATCGTACTGAACATTGAGGCGCTGTCGCAAGATACCATCGCTTCTATCCTCCTCCTTGACCCTGATGGCCTCCATGTGCATTACGGCGCGGCCCCAGGCCTGCCGGAGGCATATAACCTCGCACTTGAGGGCGCAGCAATTGGCCCCAACGCCGGATCATGCGGTACCGCCGCATATCGCCGGGAGCCGGTCATTGTTTCCGACATCGAGACCGACCCCTTGTGGACGGACTACTGCGAACTTGCCAAGATGCACGGACTGCGTGCCTGCTGGTCCACACCGATTATGAACTCAGAAGGAGCGGTTCTCGGAACGTTTGCCATGTACTACCGGACACAGCGCAGTCCAAAGGAAGAAGATTTCAGATTGATCGCCCGTGCAACGCACACGGCAGGCATTGCCATTGAACGCAAGCAGGCGGAGGAAGAGATAAGGATCATTAACGAGGAACTTATCGCAATTAACCGCATCATCACAGCCATTACCGGGGTTTCGAATACCAAGGAGATTCTGGAAAAGGTGCTGGATGAGGCGCTCGACATCACCGGGCTTGAGGGTGGAACGATCTGCATGGTGACCCCCCGGAATACCCTTCAACTTGCCGCTCACCGAGCCACATCGGAGGCAACCATCCTCGATCTGACCACCAATGAAATCAGGGTCGGAGACTGTCTCTGCGGGGAATGCGCGAGAGATCATAAACCGCTCATATTGTGGGATTGCGAAGCGGTCCTCAAATTCGCGACGCGCGGGGAAGACATCCGCTTTCATGCCGCCTTTCCCCTGATCGTCGTCGGCAGATGCCTGGGGGTCTTATGCGTGTTTACCAGGACGGATAACAAGCCGCAAGAGCGGAGATTGAAACTTCTAGAAATGGTAACATCCCAGATCGCCCTCGCCGTTCAGAACGCCGGTCTTTTCGAAGAGACCTTGCGAAGCTCAGCAATATTGGAGGACAGAGTGAAGGAGCGCACCGCCGAGCTGGAGGAGAAAATCGCCGAAATTGAACGCATGAACAGGCTCTTTGTCGGCAGGGAACTCCGGATGAAGGAATTGAAAGAGATAATAAAGGAACTGGAGAAAAGGGTCGGATGAAAAAACTATTGTGGTTAGTTATTATCGGTGAGTTGATATTTACATCCCCATCATATGCAAATGAAAAAGTCCTTATTTATACCAACAACTATGAACCTTACTATGGGGAGAACATGGCTGATTTCGGACCTGTCATTAAGATCATCCGCCTTGCATTCAGGGAGGTGGGATATGATGTCGAAGTAAAGTTTCGTCCGTGGGCAAGGATTATAAAGGAAGGGCAGGAGGGGGAATGTGATGTCATTGCGGCTGTATGGTTTAATACGGGGCGGGAAAGCTGGATGGCGCTTTCCGATGCCATGTTAGAAAATGAAGTCGGATTTTATAAAAGGAAAAATGATGGTTTGGTTTTTAAAGATTATGCTGACTTAAAAGCAAAAGACGTTGTTATCGGAACTGTGCGTGGCTATATCAGTCCTAAAGGGGTTGAGCAGGCCGGTTTAAAGACGGAGGAAGTAACGGAAGACATTCAAAACATGAGGAAATTAGTCAATAATCGTATAAGATTGGCACTTGTGGATAAGCAGCTTGGCGCATATCTTATGAAAAAAACAGGTGTGGAGAATGACGTAAAATGGCTTGTAACTTTACAAAAGATTCCTCTTCGCAACGGTATTATGAAAAATGCCAAAGGAGATTGGAAAAAGAGGCTTCATGATTTCAATAAAGGGTTGGCTATACTTAAAAGCAAAGGTGTTATTGCACAGGTCTTGAAAGAACATCATCTCTCGTTTTGATGACTTTTGATTAGGCGAGTAAACATGACATCTCAAAAATACTCTGTCGCAACATTGGTTATTATAGCCCTTGTCACAGCCACAACCTTACTGCTGGGGGCTTTCGGGATAAGCTATTACGCCTATGACCGGAATCGGCAACTGGCATTACTCCATCACGAACTTGCCGTAAACGCGGATCGGCTGGCGACGGGCCTTGCCGCCCCTGTATGGAATTATGATGATATCCAGGTGGATACGATCATCGAAAGTTCACTGATGGACAAAAATATATACGGTGTCGTTGCCAATGCATCCGGGAAGATCCATGTTCGGCTGAGGGACGCTCAGTGGCGAATGGTGGTCGGTGATAGAGAATTTCCCGCAAGTGGACTCGTTGTTGCGGAGCGGGAAATAACCTTCGCAAACAAGCCCATCGGTACGGTTAAGGTCTTTGCCAGCCGGAAATTCACCGAAGAGCGGCTGAGAAAAACCCTCATCTTGATCATATCCATCATCCTTATCGCCGATCTAATTATGATTTTTAGCCTCTATCTGCTCATCTGGCATATTATGCTGAAACCTCTGAAGGTTATTGAGCGATATGCCGTGACTTTCAGCGCCGGTGGTGGAGAGGGAGCGACTATTGAAGGCTCAGGATTTCATGGTGAACTGGATCGCCTTCGCGCTTCAATCGAAAAAATGGTCGGCCTTCTGGATGCGCGTTATGCCGAAATTCAGGCGTCAGCGAAAGAATTACGCGGGACGCGCGAAAAGCTCGAAGCGATCCTTCAGTCTTCCCCTCTAAGCATCCTGACGATTGATCCGGCAGGGCGCATATTGAGTTGGAACAAAGGCGCGGAGATAATGTTCGGGTGGACGGAAGGGGAGGCGGTGAGCCGCATCTGTCCCACCGTGCCTGAGTCCGGCATTGAGGATTATGGGCAGATGGTGGCACGAGGATTGAGAGGAGAATCTTTTGCCGGATATGTGCGGCATCGTCAAAAAAAGGACAATAGTCTCGTAGAGGCAAATATCGCCTGCGCCCCACTCATTAGTGGAACAGGCGCAACGGTGGGCATCGTTGCTATTTTAGAGGATATCACCGAGCGCAAGCAGACGGAGGATGAATTAAAGAAACACCGCGAGCATCTGGAGGAACTGGTCAGCGAGCGCACCGCCTCACTGACCGCAAAGACGGATGAACTCAAGGAAAGCCAGTCGGCCCTCGTGAACATCGCCGAAGACCTGCAACGGAAATCCGATGAACTTGCCATCGCCAGGGAGCGCGCCGAGGCCGCCGACCGGATCAAATCGGCTTTCCTGGCCACCATGTCGCACGAGCTGCGCACCCCGCTGAATTCCATCATCGGCTTTACCGGCATACTGCTCCAAGGCCTCGCGGGCGCTCTGAATAAGGAACAGAAAAAGCAACTCAAGATGGTTCAGGACAGCGCCCACCACCTGCTTGCCCTGATCAACGACGTCCTGGATATTTCCAAGATTGAAGCCGGACAGGTGGAGATCGTCGCCAAACGGTTTGATATGCCTGCGCTGATACAGAAAATCATAGAGAATTTGACGCCGCTGGCTGAAAAGAAGGGGGTGGGGCTGACCGTTCGGATTGCCCCGGATGTCGGCGCCGTCGTCAGCGACCGGCGGCGGGTGGAGCAAATCATCATCAACCTGCTCGGCAATGCGGTCAAGTTCACCGGGCAGGGCGAAGTGCGCCTTGAATGCGCCATCGAGGGTGGAGAGGAGGACGACTGGATGGTAACCCGCGTAACAGACACTGGCGCCGGCATGAAACGGGAAGATATGGATGTGATCTTTAAGCCTTTCCAGCAAATTGACAGTGGAATCACCCGCCAGTATGAGGGTACCGGTCTCGGTCTTTCGATTTGCAAGCGGCTGGTGGAACTGTTGGGCGGTAAAATATGGGCGGAGAGCGAATGGGGCAAGGGGAGCGCCTTTGCCTTTACCTTGCCGCTTCAAAAGGAGTGAAACATGAGAGCGAATATTCTCATCATCGAGGACAACGAACAGAATATCTATCTGATGACCTTTCTCCTGGAGAAAAACGGCCATCGGATTATGCAAGCCCGCGACGGTCTGGAGGGGATTGCCCTGGCCCGCCGGTCGAAACCTGACCTGATCCTGCTGGACATCCAACTGCCGGGTATGGATGGCTATGCCGTGGCGCATGAACTGAGGCAAAATGGGGAACTGGGGGATGTTCCGATAGTGTCAGTTACTTCCTATGCCATGTCCGGGGATCGGGAACGATCTCTGGCGGCGGGCTGTACGGGTTATATCGAAAAGCCTATCAACCCGGAGACGTTCGCGGCTGAAATCCAACAGTACCTGCAAGCCCCTAACTCCGATAAACGAGATAAGTAAGTTTACGAGATTATTTCCTGCCAGAAAAATGCAGGAAATAATCTCGTATTTACTAAAACAAACTGCATTGAGGAGATGTGCCATGACTAAAAAACTACTCGTTGTTGACGACAATCAGCAAAGCCTTTACCTGTTGCAGGTCATTCTTACTAGAAACGGCTTTGAAGTGGAGACGGCCGCAAACGGCGCCGAGGCGCTGGAGATGGCCCGCCGCGCCCCGCCGGAGATGATCATCAGTGATATCCTGATGCCGGTGATGGACGGTTTTGCCCTCTGCCGCGCCTGGAAGGCGGACGAACGCCTGAAGGACATTCCTTTCGTCTTCTACACCGCCACCTACACTGATCCCCGGGATGAGGAATTGGCCCTGAGTCTGGGGGCCGCGCGCTTTGTCGTCAAGCCCCAGGATCAGGCGGCGTTCGTAACCCTGGTGCGTCAGGTCATTAAAGAGCGCAAGACCGGTCGGCCGTTTGAATCCGGGCAGCCCGCCCCGGAAGAAACGGACTATTACCGGTTGTACAGCAAGGCCCTGGTCCGCAAGCTGGAAGACAAGATGCTGGCTTTGGAAGAAATCAACCGGGCACTGGGGCAGGAAATCACGGAGCGGAAACGGGCAGAGGAGGCAATTCGTGAGAGCGAGGAGCGTTTCCGAACCATCTTCGAACGCTCCACCGTCGGCAAGTCGCTGACGGCGCCGGATGGGAAATTCCTGCAAATCAACAAGGCGTTTGCCGACATGGTGGGCTATACGATCGAGGAGATCCAGCAGATCAATTTCGAGCAAATCACCCATCCGGACAACGTGGCGGAAAGTCAGGAATGCGTCCGCATCCTTCTGGCGGGCGAGCAGACCGTCTATCGGTTTGAAAAGCGGTACATACACAAAAGCGGCGATATCGTCTGGGTGGACCTCAGCACCACGCTGCTCCGCAATGGGCGGAGAACGCCGCTTTACTTAATTTCCAGCATCGTGGATATCACCGAGCGCAAGCAGGCAGAGGAACAACTTCAACATACCCTTAAGAGTCTCAGAAATGCGGTTAGTGCGACCGTTCAAGTCATGACATCAACCGTGGAAGCGAGGGATCCTTACACCGCCGGTCATCAGGTCCGGTCCGCGGACCTGGCCCGCGCCATTGCCACCGAAATGGAACTCCCCCAGGAGAAAATCG